>CAYVCG010000030.1:0-19110 GCA_964449985.1 uncultured Defluviitaleaceae bacterium | reverse complement strand
TAAAATTTTTAAGGCCATCACCTCCAAAAAAGGCGTCACTAAAACGTTATGTAAGCAGGGTTTTCCCGAAGGGTTAAGCAACGGGGCCGTTTTTACATAAACAGTTTTAATGAACGCCTTTGTTCACTAGTATATATTAAATTGTTTAGTAAACGCTGGGTTAAGCAGCGATTACTTATATATTAAAACCTTCATAGAAGGTTTTGCAGATTATTTAATAAGCTGCTGGGTTAGAGAAGCTATTATTTCTCTATTAGCCAAGCCGGACAGCGGCTTGACTGCTCTTCTTACCTGTGATATTTCGCCTGTTGTGTTTGTATATGTGCCTTCTGATTCGGGCGGTGTTGCCAGAGGTAAGACGATATCAGCCTTTTTTGCTGTATCTGTTAATGTATAATCCATCACGACAAGCATTTCCAAACCACTTAAATCAATTTCCGGGATATCCTCTCCGAATATAAACAAACACTTAATTGATTTATCCCTAATCTTTTCTACATACGCTGCGGAGTTTGTATCGACGCCAATGTCCATAAGACCGCGGGTATTGCAGTTTTTAAGAAGCGGGAGGATTAGTGCCGTGTTATTAGAAACAACGGATATATCTGAGAATAAAGTTTGGGTGCCTTCGGCTATGATTGAGCTATCATATACGAACACAGTTTTTTCGGCCGAGCCGCAAAACTCTGCTGCTTTTGCCGCATCGCCAAGGTCAAGCGTTATATATGCCCATTCTTTGGCTTGGGTTTTAGCATCGCTTATCAAAATCAATTTTGATCCGTTTTCCACAGCCTTCTTGATTTTTATGCCTGCTACTGGATGGCTTTCCATAATATCACCGCATAATAACACGATAACATCTGCTTTATCCAAATCATCAAAGGAAGCTGATGGCTTATTATCGCCTACGTTTCTATATGTGTTAAATGAAAAAAGGTTTGGTGTTTTTAATGCCGTATCGGCATACTGCTTTATAGCAAAGATCTCCTCATTCGTAAGCCTATCGGAGACGGAAACCCCGATACAATCAGTTCCGTATTTTGATATAAGACTATCCAGCCTTTTAGCAATGTGTGAATAAACCTTATCAAACGGAATATTGGTAAGCTCTCTATTCTCTCTGTACATTGGTTTTATAAGCCTTGAATCATTTGTATATTCTGTAAATCCGAAACGCCCCTTAGCGCATAGGATTGCGCCGTCATCAGGCAAGCTTCGAAGGAGGAGTTCGCCTTTTGTTGTTAGGTTTGTTTTGCAGCCAACGCTGCAGAACGAACAAACGGATTGCGTAACCTCTTCCCTGACAGGAACAGGCTTTGGAACATGCAAAACTTCAGTAATAGCGCCTGTTGGGCAAAGTGCTGCGCACTGGCCGCAGGAGATACAATCGGTTTTGAAAAGCGGTAGATTAAGCTCTGGGCTAACGGCGGAATCAAATCCTCTGTCTACAAGCCCTAAAGCTGTGCATCCCATAACCTCTTCGCAAACGCGTATGCACAAGCCGCATAAAATACATTTATTCGGATCTCTGCGAAGGAAAGGACTGCTTTCGTCTACAGGTCTTGAGTGGATTTCGCCTTTGAATTTCTCCGGCTGAACGCTATAATCATTGGCGTATTTTATAAGCTTGCATTCAAAGTAATCCGCGCAGCCGCAACTCAAACAGCGAGAAGCTTCCTTTTGCGCCTGCTCTATTGTGTAAGTAGAAACAATTTCGGAGAAGTTTTTCTTTCTATCATCGGGATGAACGTGCGCCGGTTTTACTCTTTGGAGTTTTGGGCGATCTGAGAGCATTTCCGGCGTAACCTCTCTTGTAACAATGAACGGTTCTTCATAAGAAACGTCTTTACCCATTAGGAATTCGTGAACAATAATTGATGCCTTTTGCGCCTCGCCGATAGCTTCTATGGCAATACTTGCGCCTTTATTTGTAGCATCTCCTATTGCAAATACGCCCGGTTCGCTCGTTCTATATGTTTTTTCGTCTGCTAAAATCGTTTTTCTTTTGGATAAGGAAAGATCCTCAAAGCCCTGGCTGTTTACGCCCTGGCCTATAGCCATTATAACAATATCCAGCGGCAACATTTCTTCCTCGCCCGGGATAGGAACAGGTGATCTGCGCCCGCTTTGATCAGGTTCTCCCAGCTGCATCTTTTGCAGACGAATGTTTGAAACATTTCCATTCTCGGATACGATTTCAATAGGGTTAGTCAAATATTTGAAAACTACGCCTTCTTCTTCTGCTTCTGTTATCTCTATCTCTTCCGCTGGCATTTCGTCCCTTGTTCTGCGGTATATAATATAAACCTCATCCGCCCCAAGGCGAACAGCAGTGCGGCAAGCATCCATTGCTGTATTTCCTCCGCCAACGACTGCAACGCGCTTACCCATTAGGGATGGTCTGTTAAAATAAGCATCCCGAAGGAAATCTATACCGCCGACAACACCTTTTAAATCTTCTCCGGGAACACCCATTCCCATACTTTTCCATGCCCCGATGGCAACGATAACAGCATCGGAAGACTTTCGTAATTCATCTAAGGTTATGTCTTTGCCTATAGCTGTGTTGTTGATCATTTTAACGCCAAGCGATTCGATAAGCCGGATTTCTTTATCCAATACAGTTTTTGGCAAACGATATTCCGGTATGCCGTATCGCAACATACCGCCCATTTTGTCCATAGCGTCATAAATGGTGACGCTGTGACCTTTTTGTATAAGGAAGTATGCAGCGGAAAGGCCGCCCGGCCCTCCGCCCACGATTGCTACATGTTTGCCAGTGGACTGCTCTATTTCGGGCAAAAACGGTGATTCCAGTGACAAATCTGTATCAGCGGCAAAGTATTTTAATTGTGCTATGCTTATCGGTTCTTCAACCATTTTGCGGCGGCAAGCAGTCTCGCACGGATGCGGACAAACCCGGCCGATAGAAGCAGGCAACGGTATTTTATCCTTTATAAGCTTTATAGCTTCTTCAAACTCTCCGTTTGCGATAAGACCAACATAACCCTGACAGTCTGTCTTAGCAGGGCAGGCTGTTTGGCACGGAGGGCGACAATCCCCAGTATGGTCGGAAAGCAGAAGCTCCAAAGCTGTCTGTCTTGATGCACGAATCCGTTGGGTATCTGTCTTTATGGACATGCCGTTTTGTATAAAGGTGGAACATGCACGAATGAGCTTCGGTGAATTTTCCAACTCTACAACGCAAATACCGCAAGCGCCGTATGGCTTCACGCGGTCGTCATGACACAGGGTTGGTATGGCAATGCCATTTGCTTTAGCCACATCCACAATCGTTTGACCATCATAGCCGATACATTCAAGTCCGTTTATAATTATTTTAATCTGTTCCATATGTATCACCTAATTTCTATAGCATCAAACCGACAAACCGTTTTGCACTTACCGCATTTTACGCAAAGTTCGGAATCAATCTCATGAGGCTTTTTAACCTCGCCTGCTATGCAACTAGCAGGGCATTTTCTTGCGCAAAGGGTACAGCCGGTGCATTTGTCCTTTATGATGCTGTATGTAAGCAAAGCCTTGCATTGCTTTGCGGTGCATTTTTTGTTTATGTGATCTTCATATTCGTTTCTATAGTATCTAAGCGTGGTGAGAACAGGGTTCGGGGCGGTTTGGCCAAGGCCGCAAAGTGAACCATCTTTTATCTGAATAGCCAAGTCATATAGCAGTTCTATATCCCCTTCTTTGCCCTGTCCGTTTGTAATACGTTCAAGTATTTCCAACATGCGTTTTGTTCCCACACGGCAATGAATACATTTGCCGCATGATTCCTTGCATGTAAAGTCCAGAAAGAATCTCGCCATATCCACCATACATGTGGTTTCATCCATAACAACCATACCGCCAGAGCCCATAATTGCGCCGGTTTCGGCCAATGCCTTATAATCAATGACAGTATCCATGCGTTCTGCCGGGATACAACCGCCTGATGGGCCGCCCATCTGAACAGCTTTTAGCTGTTTATCATCTTTAATTCCGCCAGCAATGCCATAAATAACTTCCTTTATTGTAAGCCCCATAGGAACTTCCACAAGCCCGCCTTTTTTAACCTTGCCGGTTATAGCGAAAACCTTGGTGCCCTTGCTGTCATCCGTTCCCATGGCGGAAAAAGCGTTGCCGCCGTTTCGGATTATCCAAGGCACGTTAGCGTATGTTTCAACATTGTTTATGTTGGAAGGGGCTTGCCAGAAGCCTTTTTGCGCCGGAAATGGCGGTTTTAGTCTTGGCATACCGCGCTCGCCTTCCAAAGAAGCTATAAGTGCGGTTTCCTCGCCGCAAACAAATGCCCCTGCGCCTTCTTTAATACGAAGGTTAAAGCTGAAATTGCTACCTTTTATGTTATCTCCCAAGAGATTGTATTCTATTGCCTGGTTTATGGCGTTTTCCAAACGCACAACCGCAAGCGGGTATTCCGCGCGGACATATACAACGCCTTCATCAGCACCCATTGCATAAGCTGAAATGAGCATACCTTCAATCAGTGCATGAGGATCGCCCTCTATGACGGCTCTGTCCATAAATGCTCCGGGATCGCCCTCGTCTGCATTACAAATAACATATTTCTTTTCGCCTTTGGAATCTCTGGCTGCTTTCCATTTTATCCATGTGGGGAAACCAGCGCCGCCACGCCCTTTTAAGCCTGATGTCTTTATTTCCTCAATAACATCCTCCGGCGTCATACCGCTTATACACTTGGAAATCGCGGAATAACCGCCTTGTTCTATGTATTCTTCAATGCTTTCCGGGTTGATAATGCCGCAGTTTTTAAGGGCAATACGCTTTTGTTTATCCAAAAACGCCGCATCATCGTTATTTAATAAATTGTCAGATATAAAATCTTCCTGATTTTGCTTTAAAAAGGTGATTATCTCATCAATAACTTGATTATTAACATTAACAAACGTTTTTTTCACACCGCTATCTAAAATAACATCAACAATCGGCTCCAAAAAGCACATGCCGATACAGCCTGTTGTTTTAACATCAGCTCGGATATTTTCCTCAGCCAAACGCTTTTCCAGATAATCGGATATTTTGCCTGCTCCGGCGGCTATGCCGCAGCTCCCTTTTCCTATATTTATTCTCATGGCGACACCTCCGCCGTTTTTATGTCATTCAGTATGCGTTTTGCTTTTTCGGGCGTTAGGTTGCCGTATGTTTCGCCGTTTATCATCATAACAGGCGACAGGCTGCAACAACCAAGACATGCCACATTATTAAGAGTGAATAATCCGTCTTGCGTCGTTTCGCCTTCTGATATATTAAGCTCCTCGCAAATTGCTTGTTCTATACCGGCGGAGCCATTAACGTGGCAAGCAGTGCCCTGACACAGCAAAATCAGGTTTTTGCCGATAGGTGTAGTCCGAAACTGGGTATAAAATGTCACAACGCCAAGTATCTTTGCGGGCTTTATGCCAGTCTCCCGGGATATATGCTCTATTAACTCCATAGGCAGATAGCCATAAATATCCTGCGCCTTTTGCAAAATAGTGATAAGGCTGCCTTTTGTATGTTTATATTTATCCAAAATTGGTGTGAGCTTTGAAAAATCCATTGTCTGAGCGGCTTTACAACTGCAACTGCACATATTTTTCGCTCCTTTCCGTCGATTGTTGTGGTGGGGAGATTTTTATTGAGGAAACTTTTTGAAAAAAGTTTCCTCAAACTCCTTCAAAAACTTATAAATATTGGTTGAGCTTCTCTGTTAATATCCTATTAACGGCCTTAGGGTCTGCCTTGCCGCCAAGACGTTTCATCGTCTGTCCAACGAAAAAGCCATACGCCTTTTCCTTGCCGTTTTTATAATCCTCTATGGACTTGGGGTTCTCGGCAAGCACCTCATCTATCGTGCGCTCCACCAAACCGTCGTCTTTAATCATCATAAGCCCGTTGGCTTTTACATATTCATTTGGATCGGCATCCTCTTTAAATACCGCCTCCAAAACGGTCTTACCCGCTGCCCTGTTTATCTGAGCAGAATCTATAAGTTCAATGATAACGGCCAGCTTTTCGCCATCCAATTTAAGATCATCCGCTGTTGTAGACGTTTCCTTCATCAAACGCATGATTTCGCCTGTTATCATATCGCAAGTGTCTTTAGGTTTGTTGCATATGCTATTGGTTTTTTCAAATAAATCTGCCAAAGGCTTTCTTGCAGTAAGAACTGATGCATCATATTCACTAAGCCCAAATTCGCTGATGTATCTATCACGTTTTTGCTCTGCCGTTTCAGGCATGTTGGCTTTAATCTCGGCTATTCGGCTTTCTTCTATTTTAATAGTAAGCAAATCCGGCTCCGGGAAATAGCGATAGTCCTTTGCGTTTTCCTTTGAGCGCATGGAATAGCTTTCTTCTTTGTTGTCATCCCAGCGGCGGGTTTCCTGAACGATAAATCCACCGCGCTCTATAACCTCTATCTGCCTTTTTTGTTCAAATATAATGGCTTTGTGTATTGCCTTAAATGAGTTTAAGTTTTTCATCTCTGTGCGAACGCCGAATGTATCGCTGTCTTTAGGGCAAACAGAAAGATTAACGTCTGCCCGCATAGAGCCTTCTTGCATCTTACAATCCGAAACGCCAAGATAAAGCAGAAGCTCACGCAATTTCTCGAGATAAGCTATAACCTCATCAGCGTTTGAAAAATCCGGCTCGCTAACGATTTCTATCAAAGGTGTTCCACAGCGGTTATAATCCACAAATGTGTTATCGCTTACTGGATCATGAAGTAATTTTCCGGCATCTTCTTCTAAATGGATTTCTGTTATGCCGATTTTTTTAATCCCATTTTCGGTTTGTATCTCCATAAAGCCTTTTTGGCAAATGGGAGCATATGATTGTGAAATCTGGTATGCTTTAGGCAAATCAGGATAGAAATAATTTTTTCTATCAAATTTATTAATCAAATTGATTTTGCAGTTTAGGGCAAGACCAGCCATAACAGCAAAATCAATACATTTTTTGTTAAGACGGGGAAGACTTCCCGGCATCCCGGAGCAGACCGGACAAACATGGGTATTTGGTGCGCCGCCGAAGCAGTTTGTACAGCCGCAGAATATTTTTGTTTTTGTGGCAAGCTCAACGTGTACTTCAAGGCCGATAACCGTTCTGTATTCTGTACTCATCTGGACACCTCCCCAACTAAAATTGGTTTTTTCAGGTGAAATTCGGTTGTTTGCTGGAATGCGTATGCTGCCTTTGCCAAAACCGGCTCAGAAAAAGCTTTTCCTAAAAGCTGCATACCTATAGGCATCCCATTTTTATCAAAGCCGCAGGGCAAAGCAACGCCCGGAATACCAGCTAAATTTGCAGAGACTGTATACATATCACCCATATACATCTTTAATGGGTCTTTGCTGTTTGTTCCTATTTTATATGCTGTTGTTGGAGCAGTTGGTGCAATAAGCAAGTCATATTTCGAAAATGCATCGTCAAACGCTTCTTTAACAATTCTGCGAACCTGCATAGCTTTTTTGTAATAAGCATCGTAGTATCCTGTGCTTAAAACAAATGAGCCAAGCATTATCCTGCGTTTTACCTCTGTTCCAAAGCCCTCGCTTCTGGATTTAACATAGGTTTCTATCAGATTCGCCGCATCAGCACTTTTGTATCCATATTTAATGCCGTCAAAGCGGGATAGGTTGGAGCTGGCTTCTGCACAAGCGATTATATAATAAGCCGCAACCGAATAATCAGCGGCGGGAAGTTCAAATTCCAAAACAGTTGCGCCCAAACGGCGGAAATGCTCAATAGCTTCCAAAACGGACTGTTTAACATCATCGTCAATGCCTTGGCTTAAATAATTAACAGGAACGCCGACAGTAAGCCCGCGCAAATCAGTAGATCCAAAGGATTCTCTAAAATCAAGTGCTGGTTTGTTAATAGACGTGCTGTCTTTCTCGTCCCAACCGGAAACGATAGAAAGCACGGAGCAACAATCCTCAATATTCTTACCCATAGGGCCTATTTGGTCTAATGATGATGCATATGCAATAAGACCGTATCGTGAAACGCTGCCGTATGTGGGCTTTATGCCTGTTATGCCACAAAATGAGCATGGCTGGCGGATAGAACCGCCTGTGTCTGACCCTAATGCAACAACAGCTTCGCCTGCTGCAACGGCAGCTGCGCCGCCGCCGGAAGAACCTCCGGGCACGCATTCTGTATTCCATGGGTTTTTTGTAACGCCTTGGTAAGACGTTTCTGTTGAGCCGCCCATAGCGAACTCATCCATATTTAGTTTTCCAACAATAACGGCGCCTGCATCTTCCAACCGCTGTGTAGCTGTGGCGTTATATACGGGTTTATAGTTATAAAGTATTTTTGAGGAGCAAGTAGTTGTCGCTCCTTTGGTGCTTATGTTATCCTTTATGGCAACAGGTACGCCGGCTATCGGTGAAATAACCTCGCCGTTATCAATACGCTCCTGGATTTTTTTGGCTGTGGATATCGCTTCATCCTCAAGAATAAGAGTATATGCGTTTATTTGCCCGTCTCTTTCTCGGATACGCTTTAGCGTCTCAGAAACGGCTTCAACACAGCCCAACTTTTTTTCTCTTATCATTTTCCCCATTTCAAGACATGTTATATTCTCAAAATCCATTGCTGTTTCCTCCGCCTGTTTTAATCTCGTTTGTAAAAAACAGTTGTTACTTCAATAATGGTGTTTATTATGGTTTATCAAATATTTACTTTAGGAACGATAAAGAATTCATCCGTTTTAACGGGAGAATTAGCCAAAATATCGTTTCTGTCAAATGAAGGACGAATTTCATCTTCTCGAAAAGCATTAACAGCCTCAAAAGGATGAGAAAGCGGCTCGATAGTTGTTGTATCAACTTCGTTAAGCTTATCCATATATTGCAGTATGCTTGTAAGTGCTTCCATTGATTCTAGCTTTTCAGATTCATTTAACGAAAGCCTTGACAGTTCTTCCAGATAGTTTATCATTTCCAAATCAATTTTCATTTAAAACACCCCTATCCATTTAGAAACCGCAGTCGCGGTTGCTTTACTGCATATTATACCACTATTGTTTCGATTAAAACATATAAAAATTAAAAAGGCGCTCATCAAATCACAAATAAAAAGCGCTCTTATGACACAAAAAGCATAAGGCAAACTCTTATTTGAAATTTGATAAACACCTTTGTTCATCTATTAGATAATAAGGTAGCACATCGCTTTTGTCAAGGTTTTTTTGCTGACTTTATGGTAAAAAAAGGGCTTTGACGCGTAGATAATGCAGGGGTGTCTTGTGCAAACATACTAAAATATTTTGGAGTGTGTGTATAATAACACATCACAATTTTTAAAAAAGACATTTATTTAAA
Organism: uncultured Defluviitaleaceae bacterium; assembly: GCA_964449985.1. Lineage (GTDB taxonomy): Bacteria > Bacillota > Clostridia > Lachnospirales > WRAX01 > CAYVCG01. The sequence continues at coordinate 9,757 of CAYVCG010000030.1, read as the reverse complement.
ACAGTGCATTGTGTATAATATAAGTATAGAATGGGGTATAGCATCCATATACCGTTTTTATAGCAAAATTATTACGTATTGGATGAATAAAAACGGCAAGCCATAAAACTTTCATACAGCCATAGGATTAGATAATTCCGCCTTGCTTCATAGCCTGGTGTGATTTTGCTGTGGGTCGCCAACCTGAACTTTGTTAAACACCGCTCCCCCGGTTTTTAATAAGCTGGCAAAATCAATGGCTTTTAGCAAACGCGGTAGAATAAAACCCTTTATATATAAAATCCGGTTTGTATGTGATTTTTTGGCGATATATCCCGTTTGGTTAGTGCTTGTTATAATAAAAAAAGAAAAGGGGTTAGAGAGAAATGAGAAAATCTTTCAGAGCAATATTGTGCTTTCTGTTGGTTTTGTCCCTTGCGGTTCCATCGGGATTTACAACAATAATGGCGCAAGAAAAAGCTTCCGGTTTTTCGGTAGTAAACCCTCAGGTTGAGTACACCGTAAACCCGATAGGCATTGACGTTAATGCTCCCCGTTTCAGCTGGCAGATGGAGTCAGACGCCATCGGAGCAGCACAGACGGCCTACCAAATCGTTGTTGCCAAAAGCTTGGAAGATCTTGCTGAAGGTAAGCTCGTTTGGAACAGCGGAAAAGTTGATTCCGACAAATCAATTGGTATTAGCTATAACGGTGAAGCGCTTTCATCCTACGCGAGATATTATTGGGATGTTAAGGTGTGGGACAATAATGGCAGCGTAGCCAGCCTTGAGGAAAAGCCTTATTTTGAAATGGGTATTTTGGATCAATCCTTGTGGCAGGCAAAATGGATAGATCTTCCTGCTGCTGACGATGTGTCAAATGCTCCAACAAAGTACACAATTGACTTTGATTTCAGGATAATAAAAGACGACATGGGATTTATCTTTGCTGCAAAGGATACGTCGCACTTCCTTATGTGGCAGGTTAATACGTTCGAGAAAAAGTTTAACGGTGAGACCAGTTTCCGTCCGCATTATTGGAATCCGAATCCGGCCACATTTAAAGAAGTATTAATCAACGACATTATTCCTAGGGATAAACAATTGGCGCAGCACCATATGACAATCAAGGTTGATGGCAATGTCGTTACAACGTTTATTAATGATATCCAAATCGACCAAATGACAACCAGCCTTGCTACATACGGCCGCATTGGTTTTAGACAGGTTTACAACGTTGGCGACTGTAATGAACAGGCTGCTTTTGACAACATTAAAGTAACTGACGATGCAACAGGCGATATCCTGTTCTCTGACGATTTTAATTCCGCAGTTAATACAAACTTTGATATCGGACAAATTACAAACGGAGAGCTTGTTGTAGTAAATTCTTTAGGCTTGCAGAAGGTTATTAAAGCAGACAGCGCAGCTCCTATGTACCGCAAGGATTTTGAGGTAGCAGGCGAGATTAAGCGTGCAAGACTTTATGCAACTGCTTTAGGTTTGTATGAATTTTCTATCAACGGCAAGCGTGTTGGTCAGGACTATTTCAACCCCGGCTGGACGAATTATGAATACAACCCGGGCGATAGAAACTACGTTATGTATCAAACATATGACGTTACTGACATGCTTAAAGATGGCGCAAATACCATTGGCGCAATAACTGGCCATGGATGGTATTCAGGTAAATTATTCGTTGTGGATAACAACAAGTATGGCACAGGATCGAAATTATATGGCCAGCTTGTGATCGACTATGCTGATGGAACAAGCGCTGTTATCCCGACTGATTTAAGCTGGAAAGGATCGTCATCCGGCCCGATTATTGCAGACGATTTCCAAGGCGGAGAAACATATGATGCCAACCGCGAAGTCCCTGGATGGGATGAACCTGGCTTTGTTGCTGATTCAAAATGGCGCTCTGTAAAAGAGTTTAATTACAGAGGCGGCAAAATAGCTCAAATCGGCCCAACTGTTCAAGTTACTGATATTATGACTGCAAAAACTATTTCTCAGCCAAAAGCAGGAACATATATATTTGACATGGGTCAAAATATGGCAGGATGGGTTCGCCTTAAAGTTAACGGAACAAAAGGCCAGACGGTTAAGCTTCGCTTCGCTGAAATGCTTAACAGCGATGGAACTTTGTATACAGCGAATTTAAGAAGCGCCGCCGCAACTGACTATTACACATTAAAAGGAACAGGCAACGAGGTTTATGAACCACGATTTACATTCCACGGTTTCCGCTATGTTGAAGTTACTGGATATCCGGGCACACCAACCTTAGATGCGATAACCGGTATCGTTTGCGGTTCTCTCCATGAATACACAGGAACTTTTGAAACATCCAATCCTTTGGTAAATCAGCTCCAAAGCAATATCGTTTGGGGTCAGAAGGGTAACTTTATCAGCGTGCCGACAGACTGTCCGCAACGTGACGAACGCTTAGGTTATACAGGCGACGGTCAAGTCTTTGTAAGAACGGCCGCTTCTAATATGGATACAAACCAATTCTTCAAGAAATTCATGCTGGACGTTACTACAAACCAGCGTGCAGACGGCGCAGTTGCCGATTGGACTCCGAATTTTATCCCTACAGGCAACGGCTGGGGCGGAGGCCATGGTAATGCTGGCTGGGGCGATGCTGTTGTTATCATCCCGTGGACAATGTATACAACCTACGGCGATCTTGATAGCCTTAAAGATAACTATGATGCTATGAAGAAATGGGTTGGCTATTACACCAGCCTTACTGGCGGCACATATATCGTTCCGGATTGCGCATATGGAGACTGGCTTTCCATCAATGCAGACACTCCAAAGAACGTTGTAGCAACGGGATACTATGCTTATTGTGCTGATTTGGTTTCCAAAATCGCTAAAATTTTGGGCAAGACCGATGATGCTAACTATTATGAGCAATTGTTCCAAAACATCCGCACTGCGTTTAACAACAGGTTTGTTACGGCAGACGGCAAAATAAGCGGAAATACTCAAACAGCTTATCTGTTCGCGCTAAAGTTCAACCTTCTTCCGACTCAGGAATTGCGTGAAAAGGTGGCACAAAACCTTGTGGCAGATATAGAAGCTAAAAACTGGCATCTTTCCACAGGCTTCCTCGGCGTATCTTATCTGAACCCGATTCTTACTGAAATGGGTTATGCTGATGTTGCATATAGAATATTGCTTCAGGAAACATACCCGGGCTGGTTATACAGCGTTAAGGGCGGAGCAACTACTATTTGGGAGCGTTGGAATTCTTATATTTATGAAACAGGAACTTACGGCGATGCAGGTATGAACTCTTTCAACCATTACTCCCTTGGTTCTGTAGGCGAGTGGTTCTACCGTTATGTAGCCGGTATTGAGTATGATGCTCAAAACCCAGGTTACAAACACTTTATACTGCAACCGACTCCGGGCGGAAACATGTCTTATGTAAAGGGTTCTTTTGACTCTGTATACGGTAAAATCATAAGCAACTGGAGCATTGATAACGATGGCAGCTTTAAATATGAAGCTACTATCCCAGCAAACACTACAGCAACGATTTATATTCCAGCTAGCAGTGTGGACGCTGTAACTGTCGGTGGAGTGGCTGCAACAGCTGCTGAAGGTCTTACATTCGTTAAAATGGAAAACGGCAAGGCTGTATTTAATGCGGTTGCCGGAAGCTATGCATTTAAGTCCGATTATAAAGCAAAATTTGAATCTACTTTAAAAATCGAATCCAACAATGTAACTATAAAAGGCGCTGTTAAGATAAACGACGGTGAGCCTAAGCTTCTTCCTACATCAGTAGTTGTTAATAAGGGTGAAACCGTTAAGCTTGAAGCTGTATGCCTCAACGATATAGATTATAAATTCTATTCTTGGAGCGGCAGCGTAAAGAGCAAAGACGCGGTTATTGAAGTAGAAGTAACCGACGATATGAGCCTGAAAATGAACCAGACAGGCGCAGGCTATAAAAACATCGCCTTTGATGCAACAGTTACAGCAAGCGAAACCGATGGAGGAGCTCCTTCATGGACATTGCAAAATGCAACTGACGGATTTGCTATGTCTGTAGATGGCGTGACCAACGGTTATACAAGCAGAACAAAAACGTCTCAAAATATATCAAGCAGCCCTATTTGGGTTGAGATAGACCTTGGAAAAAATATGGATTTTGACCGTGTTCAGATATATCCAAGAACGGATATATTAACGATTGACGGCAAAACAGCAGCTTTTCCGAAAGATTTCACAATCCAGGCGAAGAAAGACGGCCAGACAACTTATGAAACGGTTTATACAGCAACAGGCATTGATGCTCCGTTTATGAAGCCTTATGTTGCAAGCATTGGAGAAGTCAAAAATGCTAGATATATCCGTATTAGCGTAACAAGACTTGGCGAACTTCTTTCAGATGACCAGAAGAATTATCGTCTGCAATTGTCTGAAATAGGTGTTTATAACACTACAAACGATGCTAACGGAACCGTTTTGGATACATTCGGCGGAAACCCAACATTACCGATGGAACACCGCGTTCCGGACGGCGAAGCTCATGTTTGGGAAGATGGACGCTTGTATGTCTATGGTTCTTATGACTTGCCAGGCAACTTGTATTGTAGTGATCAATATCGTGTATTCTCTACAGATGATATGAAAACATGGGTAGACCACGGTATTTCCTTCCGTTCCCAAGGCAACAGCGCGAGAATATCCTGGGCAAACAAAACATTGTTGTATGCTCCTGATGTAGCATTTAAAGACGGATTATACTATCTGTATTTCTGTATGTCTGACAATACGGAGGGTGTTGCGGTTTCTGCTAACCCATTTGGCCCGTTCATTAATGCTAAACGTATTAACACGTATGGCAGAGAGGCTATAGACCCAGCGGCATTTGTTGATGACGATGGTCAGGCTTATTACTACTGGGGTCAATTCTTTGAAAACGGCAAAGGCGCTAAGCTTAAAGACAACATGGCGGAAATAGATCAATCAACAATTGTTGATAACTTGCTTACAAGAAAAGATCACTACTTCCACGAAGGTTCTTCAATGCGCAAAATCGGCGATACGTATTATGCTATATTTGCCGATGAAAGCAGACGCATAGGCGCGGATGGAACATACGATGGCGGCGGAACTCCAAACCAGATCGGATATGCAACTTCCGATTCTCCGTTAGGACCATTCACATACCGAGGCGTTATTGTTGACAACTCTGCTTGCGATCCGAAATCATGGAATAACCATGGTTCTATTGAGCAGTTTAATGGTCAATGGTATGTATTCTATCACAGGTCATCTAATAATAATCAAGCATACCGCAGGCTTTGCATTGAACCAATAACTATCAATGCAGACGGTTCTATAACCGAGGTTCCTATGACATCTCAAGGCCCGAACGGTCCTTTGGATGCGGCAAAAGAAATTAAAGCTTTTTGGGCAGCAGGTTTATCCGGCAGCGTTAATGTTGCAGCGAACCCTGCGGGCGTTTATAAACTGGGCAACATCAAAAATAACGACACAGCTAACTATAAATATATAAACTTTGGTGAAGAAGGATTTAACTATATAACAGTTAAAGCAGCCAGCGAAAACGCAGGCGGAACTATTGAAGTTCGTCTTGACGCTGTGGACGGCGAAATAATTGGCAGAGTAGACGTTTCCACTACAAAAGGCTGGACTAATTATGAGCAGTTCTCAGCTTACCTTGCTCCGGTTACAGGCGTTCATGCTGTTTACTTAACATTTAAGGGTGCAGCAGGAGACCTTATGGATGTTCTTAGCTTCACGTTTGATTCTGTTGAACCTCCTGTAGGCAAAACGGCTCTTATTGCAGCTTATGAAAGATATAAGGATTACGATGCAGACGACTATACATCAGCTTCATGGGCTCCTTTCAAAGCAGCTCTTGATGAAGCGGCAAGGCTTATTGCTGGAGAAGCATCTCAAGACGAGTATGATGCAGCAACAGACGCTCTTTTAGCAGCAGCTGATAGTCTTGTAGTTGACGTAATTGAATACGCTATCGGCGTAAGCGGAGATGTAATTTCCGGCAAAGAAGCTGAAATAACGCTTACTGTCACTGGCGATATGAAGAGCAAAAAAGCTTCCGTAAGAATATTTGGTGAAACAAGAAGCATTGAGTTTGTAAACGGCGTAGCTGTTATAGCTCTTGATGCAGAAGAAATCCCATATATTCCTGCAGGCGGCATTGCAGAATCATATTTCGTTTATCTGTTGCTTAACGGTGTTCAGGTTGCCAGCGGACAGTTCTCTGTACAGCCTAACGATGATATTAACCCAGGCGAAACAGTAACATGGATTAAAGGGCTTCAGGTTGAATACATGACAAATCCTGTTGGTATAGACGTTGCTAAACCTAGATTTAGCTGGAAACTTGATTCCAACGGATATGGCATTGCTCAAACAAGTTATCGCTTAGTTGTTGCTGATTCCAAGGAAAACCTTGCAGCAGGTACTTATGTATGGGATAGTGGTGTTGTTCAATCAGGAAACTCTGTAGGCATAGCATATGGTGGCCCAGCGTTATCCGCTTCGACTCGTTACTATTGGAACGTATTCGTAAACGTTAACAAGGGCGCTATCGTAGGCGGCCAATCCGCTTATTGGGAAACCGGCCTTATGGGAACTAAGATAGATGTTTGGGGCGACGCAAAATGGATTTCCGTTCCTCCAGCGCCTGAATATCCTGATGTTTCAACATACTCTATTGATTATGACTTTAAGATTATAAAGAGTGTTGCAGGATTTATATTTGCGGCTTCCAATACATCCAATATGCTTATGTGGCAGTTTAACACAACCAACTTTGCACCTAAGGCATATTTCAGACCACACAGATGGTCTGGCGGAGGTGCAAGCGTGCTTGCGCAAACTGATATTTCAAACGTTATACCAAATGATAAGCAGGCCGAATGGTATCATGCAAAGATAGAGGTCACAAAGACTGGCAGCAATACAATAATCGTTACTAAACTTGGCCCTGTTGGCGGAGAATTAACTGAAGTTGATAACAGAACGTTTAACAATACAACGTTTAATCTGGCTAGAATCGGCTTTAGAGAGGATTCCTCAGCAGAGGTTGCTCAGTTTGACAATGTTGTTGTAAGAAATAGTGACGGAGAAGTTATTCTGTCTGAAGATTTCAGTAATCCAAGCTCTGCATCCCAATTGTTCACAGGCGGAACGATTGAAAACGGTATAATCCATGTAGGAAGCTCTACATTCCTAACGCCGGGTAATGTTACTGCTCCTCGTACAAGCGGCGGTTATCCGTTATTCCGTAAAGGCATTAATATTAATAAAGAGATTGCATCCGCAAGACTTTATGCAACAGCTCGTGGTATTTATGAATTCTCTATAAACGGAGAAAAGGTTGGAAATGACTATCTTGCTCCTGGTTGGACTGATTACAGATATAATTTCCAATATCAAACGTATGACGTAACCGATATGTTAGACACCGGTGCAAATGCTATCGGCGCTATGATCGGTCGCGGCTGGTTCTCCAGCAATACAAGTACTATAGGCCCGAACCAATACAGCGATATAAGCACAGGTCAGGCGCTTTTAGGCAAGCTTGTTATATCGTATACAGACGGCACAAAGGATGTTATTGCAACCGATACAAGCTGGAAATATCATGAAGGCCCGATAACCGCTTGTGACAACTTTGACGGCGAATCATATGACGCAAGACTTGAAATACCAGGTTGGAACACGGCAACATTCAGCGATTCCGATTGGGTTAATGTATCAACGATTCCTCATTTCAAGGATTCCATAAACATTAATTCTCAAATCGGCCCAAGCATTCAACAAATTGATATGCTTCGTCCGATAAGCGTTACAGAACCTGTTGCCGGCAAGTTCACATATGACTTCGGCCAGAACATGGTTGGTATGCCGAGAATCAAATTCAAAGGAGAAGCCGGAACAACAGTTAAAATCCGTTATGCAGAAATGCTTAATACCGAAAATGCAAACAATGTAAGAGGCAATGGCGATGGCCCAGCAGGCACGCTTTACACAGCGGCTTTAAGATCTGCAAAAGCAACGGACTACTACACACTCAAGGGCGACCCGAACGGCGAAGTTTATATGCCAAGATTTACGTTCCACGGATTCCGTTATATGGAAATCTCCGGCGTATCTGCGGCTGTTCCGCTTGAAGACATTGAAGGTATTGTTATTTCTTCTAATAATGACGTAACAGGAAGCTTTGAAACATCGGCTCCTAAGGTTAATAAACTCTACTCCAACATAGTTTGGGGTCAGAGAGGCAACTTTGTCAGCATCCCGACAGACTGCCCACAGCGTGACGAACGTATGGGTTGGACGGGTGATACGCAAGTATTTGCCCGCACAGCAACTTATATTCAAAATGCTAACCAGTTCTATGCAAAATGGCTTCTTGACTTGCGTAGCTGGCAGGCAGCTAATGGCGGCAGAGTACCGGACGTTGTTCCTCAGGTTCACGTTGGCGGTTCTGCAAACGGCTGGGGTGATGCAGCTGTTATCGTTCCATGGCAGATATATCAGCAATATGGTGATGTTCAAATAATTAAAGACACTTATACATCTATGAAGAGCTGGATTGATTATCTTGTATCGGGAAGCTCCGGTTATATCCGTCCAGGCGGCGGCTATGGCGACTGGCTTGCTCCTGTAGGCTCACCAACTGATATGACAAATACGCTTTACACAGCTTATATTAGCAAACTGTTTGCAAAGATGGCGGCTGTTGTAGGCAACGATGCTGATGCTCAAACCTACACCACGCTTTACAAAAACATTATGAATGCATTCATGAATAGATTTGCTAAGGCAGACAAAACGCTTAACCTTACAAACCAACAAACTCCATATGCGATGGCTCTGTATTTCGATCTTCTTCCTGAAGAATTGAAAGAACCATATGCATTGAAGCTTATGGAATACGTAAGAGATAACGGCTGGCGCCTTAACACAGGCTTTATCGGTATCAGCTATCTTGCTCCATCCTTATCAGAAAATGGCTATATCGATGCGGCATACAGGCTCTTAGAGCAGGAAGAATATCCATCATGGATCTATAGTATTAATAACGGTGCAACCACTCTTTGGGAGCGTTGGAATTCGTTCACATTGGATAACGGTTTTGGCGATGTTGGTATGAACTCGTTCAACCACTACTCGTTCGGTTCTATCGGCGAATGGATGTATAGCGGCATTTTGGGTATCCAGCGCGACGAGCTTAACCCGGGTTATAAGAACTTTAGCTTGAAACCGCTTCCGGGCGGCAGCTTGACTTATGCAAAGGGTCACTTTGATTCGGTTTATGGCCGTATCGAAAGCTCATGGCAGCTTGAAGATGATATGTTTATTTATGACTGCGCTATCCCTGCGAACACTACAGCAACAATCTATCTGCCTGTTCTTAATGCAGATGATTTGGTAGACGGTGTTCCGGAAGGTGCTACTGTTGAAGGCATAGTAAACGGACGCCTTGCTATTAATGTTGGTTCAGGCAAATATCATTTTGAGATGCCTTATGACGTTAATAACGACAAGATTAAGTCTGTAAGCATTGCTAATCCTCAAGGAATTGACGCAAAGGCTGTTATAAACGGAGTTGAATATCCGTTGCCATTTAACGGAACTATTCCTTATAGCACTAAATCTATAACAATCGTTTCCAATGACTCGAATTATGCTTTTGCTTATTGGTATGGCGATGTTATAAGCGTTTACAATCCGATAACCAAGATTAA
>CAYVCG010000029.1:23348-27746 GCA_964449985.1 uncultured Defluviitaleaceae bacterium | reverse complement strand
GGGGGAGTGGTCTCGAAGATTTATACTACGTAGTGATTTTGGAGGTGACTGAGGGCAACTTGCAGATTTTTGAGCGGAGAAGTAGTGTATTGCGGTTAAATGAATTAGAAAAAAATTATGGAGGAGATTGGTGCATCTATGAAAATTAGGTTTAATTTTCCTTTGAAAAAGACTTTTGCATTTGCTTTGGCTATTATGCTTGCCTTGCCAATGACATTTATTAATGCCAGCGCAAACTTGCAAGGGGTTGCGGATGACGAAACGTTTGGTTCGGAAAAGAAATTAAAGATGTGGTATGACGCGCCTGCTGCTGACAGCGATTGGGGTTGGCTTAATGCTTCGTTCCCTATGGGAAATGGCTATATGGGCGTGAATCTTTTTGGTGGTGTTGCTAAGGAACGGATTCAAATTACTGAAAATAGCACTCAGGATTCTAACTCGACAATCGGCGGACTTAATAACTTTGCCGAGGTTTATATTGACTTTCCTCATACGGATGCTGGTAAGTCCAATTATAAGAGAGAATTGGTTCTTGACGATGGTATTGCTAGAGTTAGTTATGATTTTGATGGGGTTACATATAACAGGGAATATTTCACGAGCTATCCTGATAAGGTTATGGCTGTTCGCTTAACATCTAGTGGCGACAGCAAGGTTAACTTTACACTTAGGCCGACTATACCTTATCTTTGCGAATACAGGGAAACACCGGGGGATAATCGTGGCAAGCGCGGAACTGTTGTTGCTAACGGTGATACTATTACTCTTTCCGGTGTTATGGATTATTTTAATCTTCAATACGAAGGACAGTTTAAGGTTATGCCTGTCGGCGGAACTATGGCTGCTAATAATGTTAACGGGGATAAAGGAACGATAGAGGTTAAGGATGCAGACAGCGTTGTTATACTGATTGCCGTGGGCACAAACTATATTATTGGTGACAGCAAGGTTATAACATCGAGCAACAGGCTTGATAAGCTTAAAGGAAATCCGCATCCTCATGAAAAGGTTTCTAAGTATATAGCAGATGCTTCTGCCAAGACATATGATCAGCTTTTGGCAGCACATCAGGAGGATTATCAAGGGCTTTATGGACGCGTAAATCTTAATTTGGGCGGTTCGGTTCCTGCGATTCCGCTCAATAAGACGATAGATAATTACCGTTCGGGGACATTTGATCCTTATTTGGAGGAATTATTCTTCCAGTTTGGCAGATATCTTTTGATTTGCTCTTCAAGAAAAGGTGGATTGCCTCCGAACCTTCAAGGTATGTGGAACGTTCATCAGGATCCGCCTTGGAGATCCGGTTATTGGCACAATGTTAATCTGCAAATGAACTACTGGCTTGCTTTCCCTGCTAATTTGCCGGAATTGTTTGAGTCTTATGTTGATTATTATAGGACTTATTTGCCGGCGGGGCAAACGGCAGCTATTAATAACATAAAGAATAATAACCCATCGCAGCTTGATCCTGTTAATGCTGAAAATGGCTGGGCTTTAGGTAATTCTACATGGCCTTATAGCTATAGTGGCTCTGCTTCTCATTCGGGCTGGGGCACCGGCGCTTGGACGACTATGATGTTCTGGGATTATTATGATTATACAAGGGATGAAAAGCTGCTTGCTGATACCGTTTATCCCGCTATACTTGGGCAGGCGAAGTTCCTTTCCAGAATAGTTCAACCTATTAATGGCAAGCTTTTGACGAAGCCTTCATATTCGCCGGAAAATCAACATGATGGCGTTAGCTATAAAACTGTCGGGGCTACTTTTGACCAGCAGACGATTTATGAAAACCTTGTTAATACACTTAAAGCGGCTGAGATTTTGGGAGTTTCGGACGATCCATCTTTAAAGAGACTTGCTGATCAAAAGGATTTGCTTGACCCAATTGTTATCGGAAAATCAGGGCAAATTAAAGAATACCGTGAGGAAGAGTTTTATGGTGATATAGGCGAATATACCCATCGTCATATTTCTCAGCTGCTCGGTGCATATCCGGGGCAGTTGATTAATACATCAACTCCGGCATGGCTTGATGCTTCTAGGACAACGCTGAAATTCCGCGGGGATTATCCTTCAACGGAAAAAGGCTGGTCTAAGGCTGAAAGAATCGCAAATTATGCAAGGGCTTTGGATGGAGAGATGGCATATGGGTATTACAGAAACCTTATTCAGAAATGTGCTTTGCATAACTTGTTTAACGCACATGACTGCAATGTAACCTCTACATACAACCCAACTTCTAAAAATATAAAATTCCAGGTAGATGCTAACTTTGGTGCTACATCGGGCGTTTGTGAGATGTTACTGCAAAGCAATGAATACTTTATTGCGCCATTGGCGGCTATGCCGAAGACCTGGGCTAACGGAAGCTATAGTGGTCTTCTTGCAAGAGGTAACTTTGAGGTTTCTGCTAGCTGGGCAAATAATCAGGCTACAAGCTTTGAGATACTTTCTAAGTCTGGCGGTCTTTGCCAAGTTAAATACGACGATATTAAAGATGCGGTTGTTAAAACAGCAGGAGGCGACGTTGTTGGATTTAGCGTGGACAGCCGCGATTTAATAAGCTTTAACACTGTTAAGGGCGAGACTTATGTTATTACTAATATTCCTGCCCGTACTATAATTGCTCCTGCAAGCGGCTTGGCTGTTACAAGAAAAGGCGGTTCTGACGTTGCGCTTAGCTGGAAAGCTAGTAGCGATGCGGTTTCTTATAATGTTTATGTTGCTAGGGAAAGTGCTCCGGATTATACGTTTATTGGAAGCGCGAACGGAATTACGTTTGATTATCATTCGGAAAGTGTTATGGACGGATTGCAGTATACATTCCGCGTTACGGCCGTTGGTGCTAATGAGCGTGAGAGCAAGGGAACAACTGCGTTAATGCTGTTGGTGGATAAAAAGGAACTAAAATCGCTTATCGTTAAGGCACAAGATTTGACAAGGGATGATTTTAAGACCGATGAACTTTGGAATGATTTGGCCAATGCTCTTAATATTGCAAAAGCTCTAGATGGTGATGAATTTGCGGATAAGGCGGCTGTTGATGCGGCTATCGTTGCTTTGAAAGCGGCTATGTCTAAAGTTACTGTTGAGGATGGCAGCATTCCTGTTGTTAATGTTTCTGTAGGCCGTAGGAATGTATATTTGACGCATGTTGTTCAAATGCAGAAAGCTCCAGGAACTGCCGTTACTTCATGGAGGGTTCACACTGAAACAGGCGGGGCGGTTTCTTCCAACGATGCTATTATTGACCAGCATGATGGCGTTTTGTTTAGCAATGTTGAGGCTACGTTCAGGGTTCAGGCTATGAATGGTTCTACTGTTGTTAGTACAGCTTATATTACTTTTAAGAATATGGCTGAAATGCCGAGGCTCAATCTTGTTGATGCTGCAGGAAAACCTTTAACAAAAGGAACTACGTTCTGTAGAACTGATAGCGGAAGCTATCCTCATTATAGAGTTTTTGATGGAAACACTGCAACATTCTATGATGTGACTTCTTCTCCAGCTTATGTTGGATGGGATTTTGGTGAAAAAGTTAAAATTAACGTACTAAAATTTATGCCGAGAACTTCCAATTGGCAAGAACGCTTGAATGGGATAAGATTCCAGGGGTCTAACACAAGCACTTCAGCGGGATTTGTTGATTTATGGGTTAATCCGATTACTTTAACGGAAGGCTCTAGAACAACATCATATCCAGGTGTTAAGGTTATTAATCTTCCTGATCCGGATGGATACCGTTATTATCGTTGGTATGATGGTAACGCTGCTGTTAACCACTGTAATGTTTCTGATATTGCATTGTATTTAAATGTTGATAAGACAGACCTTTGCAATGCTGTTATTGCCGGAAGGGATTTGTGTGAGAGCAACTATACGCCTGAGTCATGGGAGCCATTTGCTAAAGCTTTGGAACTGGCTATACCTGTTTACGAGAATTTTTATGCTCCGCAATCTAAAATAGAGAATGTTACGGGGCCTCTTGTTAAGGCGCTTAATGAATTGGTCATTATTCCGGGCAGCCCTCTTGACTATATTAACAATAATACATTGATTATGCCTAAGCAGCTTATTAATGCTACAGAGCTTTTGTATCCAGAGGTTGCTGATGGGTATACTATTTCTATCAAACCGGGCAGCAGCACTAACGGCGAGGTAGTTTTACCTGATGGCACGGTTATTCCGCCGGAGGTTAATACTAATCTTAAAATTGCTTTGCGCATTAGTAAAGATGGCGCTTATGCTGATACTTTGCCGTTGGATATTACTATACCTAAGGCTGAGGATATTATTGAGGATATTGTGCTTCCTGTGGACTCATTTGTTTCGGGTTATGCTGCTAATATAAGGGCTGATATAATCGGAGGTTCCAGCCTTAAAGGTAAGACT
>CAYVCG010000029.1:19140-23248 GCA_964449985.1 uncultured Defluviitaleaceae bacterium | reverse complement strand
TCGTATTCGTTTAAATTTAATATTAATTTATAATTGCAAATTATAACTATGACGCCCCGCCTTCTTTGGCGGGGTTGTCATTTTTGGTATGTTTTATTATTGCAGCAAAACTATTCGTGTGATATTATGAATGATATTAAATTTTCGAGAGGAAGAAGTTTGGAATGACTGAAAGGGAAGCTTTAAAGAATCACAAAAGAATTGTTATTAAAGTTGGCACTTCTACGCTTACATATGAATCAGGGAAGCTTAACTTAAAGCGGATTAATAAACTTGTTTGGATGATTTCGGATTTGAAAAACCAGGGTAAAGAGGTTATTTTGGTTACGTCCGGAGCTGTTGCCGTTGGGGTTGAGCGCTTGGGGCTTTCTGAGCGGCCGAAAGATATAATCGGGAAACAGGCTGCTTCATCCGTGGGACAGGCTTGCCTTATGCAGATATATGAAAAATTCTTTGTTGAGTATAGCCAGAAGGTTGCTCAGATTTTGCTTACTAAGGACGTTGTTGATAACGCTACTAGAAAGAAAAATGTTGAAAATACTTTTTCCAAGCTATTATCTTTAGGGGTTATTCCTATTGTTAATGAAAATGACGCTGTTTCGACAGAGGAGCTGGAATTTTCTTTTTCTGAAAATGATACGCTTTCGGCGTATGTTGCTTGTTTATCTAAAAGCGATTTATTGATTATGCTTTCTGACATTGAAGGGCTTTATGACAGCGATCCTAAATTAAATACGGGGGCGAAGATTATTCCTTTTGTTGAGAGGGTTGACGGAGAGATTCAAAAGTATGCCACAGGTTCTTCCAGCAGCTTTGGCTCCGGCGGTATGGTTTCTAAGCTTACTGCGGCGAATATGGCGGCAGAGCATGGAATCGATACGGTTATTGCTTCCGGAGAAGATCCTACTATAGTATTTGAAATTATGGACGGCGCTCAGGTTGGTACTTATTTTAAAAGGTATTAATAAAAAGCATGAATAAGATGGACATATTTTCTGTGTTGGAAAATATAAATATAATAAACGGTTGATTAATGAGCCGGATTTGGTGTATACTTTAGTAATGTGATTATTATATTTTATTAATATTTGCTGTGGTTTTGTTTGGTGGATATTAATAGAGAGGTTATTTTTACTAATTTGATTTAGCTTGATATAGACTTATTTACCATGGCAGATTTTTAAGTGCATGTAAAGAGGAGTGTGTTTATGCCATCTAGTTTATTTAATGAATACGGAACGATTACTATTGTTAATGAAGTTATTGCTAGAATTGCTGGGCTTGCGGCTATGGAATGTTATGGCGTTGTTGGCATGGCGGCAAAGAACGTTAAAGATGGGTTTGTTCAGCTTTTGAAAAGAGAAAGCCTTACTAAAGGTATTAGGATTTCTGTTGAAGAGGCAGGCATTGAAATAGATCTTCATATTATCGTTGAATATGGAACTAATATAACCGCAATAGGAGATTCTCTCGTCAGCACGGTTAAATATCAGGTTGAGGAGTATACCGGGTTGTGCGTTGAAAAGATAAATATTTTTGTTGAGGGCGTTAGAGTTGATGCTTGATTATACACGGCTTGTTAATGACGTATTATTGCCCGCTTTGGGATAGCGTTTAATGGGAGGAACAATTGTTGTGGAAATTACTAAAATGGATGGCAGCTTATTTAAGAGAATGATTATTTCCGGTGCTTGCGCTTTGGATAAAAATAAAGACATAATTGATTCTTTAAACGTTTTTCCTGTTCCCGACGGAGATACTGGAACCAACATGTCACTCACTTTTTTGGCGGCAGCCAGGGAAGCGGAGAAGCTTTCTACCAATAACACATATGAAGTTGCTAAGGCGGTTTCTGATGGCTCTTTAAGAGGGGCCAGAGGAAACTCAGGCGTTATTTTGTCACAGCTTTTTAGGGGTTTCGCAAAGGGTTTGGAAGGTTGTGAGTCTGTTACGGCTGACGACTTGGCCAATGCATTTGTTAAGGCATCTGAAACTGCTTATAAGGCTGTTATGAAACCGAAAGAGGGTACTATTTTAACAATAGCGAGAGCTATGGCTGAAAAGGCGACTGATCTATCATTTGATACTGAGGATATTGAGTTTTTGCTAAAAGAGACTGTTAAATACGGCAATGAAATGTTAGCTAAAACCACAGAAATGCTTCCTGCGCTTAAGCAGGCTGGCGTTGTTGATGCTGGTGGGTATGGCCTTATTCAAATTTGGGAAGCAGCCTTATCATGCATAAGCGATGATTCGCAAGGCGTGAGCCTGTTTGATGACACAATCAAACCCGGAGTATCTAAGGCCGCTATCAAATCAGTGCCTTTTGAAGATATTAGGTTTTCTTATTGTACGGAGTTTTTTATTTGCGTGGATAATCCAGGGGAAGACGTTTTACATAATTTGAAGCAATTTATTTCGGAAATTGGTGATTCTATCGTTGCTGTTGCGGACGAGCATATTATAAAAATACATGTTCATACGAATAATCCAGGTGCTGTGCTTGAAAAGGCTTTGGAAATCGGATATTTAGATAATATAAAAATTGAAAACATGCGCTTGCAGCATTCAAATATAATTGAGTTTGAAATTAAAGAGGAAGATGTTGTAAAAGAAACTTTTGACGCCAATGATAATGCTGTTAATATCGAAGACGAGATAAGGGATGTTGCTTTTATTGTTGTTTCCGCCGGTGATGGATTTAGGGAGCTATTTGAAAGCCTTGGGGCGGACGCTATTATTGAAGGCGGACAGACGATGAATCCTTCTACTAATGATTTTATCGCAGCAATTGAAAATCTGAATGCTAAAAACATAATTATAATGCCTAACAATAAAAATATAATTTTGGCCGCTCAGCAAGCTTCGTTTCTTGTGGAGGGCAAGAATGTTATTGTTTTGCCGACTAAATGCATTCCGCAAGGGGTTTGTGCTTTGGTTAACTATACCGATGTTGAGCCGCTTGAGGAAAACTGTAAGCGGATGGAAGAGGCCATTAAAAACGTTAGGACCGGGCAAGTTACATACGCTGTTCGGGCAACTGTTTTGGATGACAAGCAAATTGATCAGGGTGATGTTATATGCTTGCTTGCTGACAAGATTGTCTTAGTGGAGAAGGATATCGAGAGGGCAGCTAAAGGGCTTTTGGATATTATGCTTGAGGATGGCGGAGAGGTTTTAAGCATTTTTTATGGCGAAGCTGTTAATCAGGATGAGGCGCAAGTGGTTTTGGATTATGCTTTGGGCAAGGGCTTGGATATTGAGGCCGAAATCCACAGAGGCGGGCAGCCGATTTATCATTACATATTTTCTGTTGAATAATAAAAAGACGCCGGGCGGAACATTTTGTTTTCGTCCGTTATATTTTTATGCGGGGAAGGGTTTATGGAGATTTTTGACGGGATTGAGAATTTATCTGGTATTGGTGAAAAAAGGCTTATAGCTTTTAATGACGCCGGGATTTTTACGCTGGGGGACATAGTTGAATACTATCCTAGGGATTATGACGATCGGAGCATTATTACGCCTGTGAGTGATTGCTATGCTGATGGAATTTTTACAATAAAGGCGAAAATAGCAGGGAAGTTTGAAGCTATGCGCGTGAAAAAACTCAGCGTTTTGAGGGTTTGGGCTTGTGATGATACGGGCGGTATCTTTTTGGTGTGGTTTAATATGCCTTATATGAAAAATGCTTTTAAACCCGGCTTGGAATATGTTTTTACTGGAAAGGTGTCTGAAAGGGCGGGAAGACTTCAAATGGAATCGCCCGAATATGAGATGTTTTCGGAAGGTGAGCTTATTAATGCTGGCAGGATTGTTCCTGTGTATTCTAGAATCGGCAGATTGTCGCAAAAAAATTTGCGCGCGGTTATAAGACAGGCGCTGGATTTGATTAGCTGTGGGATTAGCGAAATTTTGCCGAATGGGGTTCTGGGGGATAATGGGCTTTCTAATAAGGAATATGCTGTTCGAAACATACACTTTCCTGAGAGCAGACAAGCTTTTTTTGATGCAAGAAAGCGGTTGGTGTTTGAGGAACTGCTTATGATGCAGTTAACGCTTTTTAGTATAAAAGGGGAAATAAAAAAGCATACGGGAATTGTTATTG
>CAYVCG010000029.1:2946-19040 GCA_964449985.1 uncultured Defluviitaleaceae bacterium | reverse complement strand
GGGTGCGCACAGATGATAATTGGAACCCATGCTTTGATTGAGGATGGGGTTTACTTTAAACATGTGGGGCTTGTTATCACTGACGAACAGCACCGATTTGGTGTTTTGCAAAGGGGTAGGCTTTCGGCAAAAGGCAATAATCCTCATGTTTTGGTTATGACTGCAACACCTATTCCAAGAACGCTTGCTCTTATTTTATATGGTGATTTGGATATTTCTATTATTGATGAATTGCCTCCGGGAAGGAAGACGGTTGATACATTTGCGGTTAGCTCTAAATATCGTGAGCGTATTTATGGATTTATTAAAAGCGAAATCTCAAAGGGCAGGCAGGCTTATGTTATTTGCCCGATGATCGAGGATAATGAAGGGATGGAGCTTAAATCGGTTCTGAGCCATGTTGAGGAATTGAATGAGCATTTTAATGAATATGAGGTTGCTTGCTTGCATGGCAAGATGAAAAATACAAAAAAGCAAGAGATTATGGAAGGATTTGCGAGAGGGCAAATACACATACTTGTATCTACAACTGTTATTGAGGTTGGAATAAATGTTCCCAACGCTACTGTTATGCTTATTGAAAATGCAGAAAGGTTTGGTCTTTCGCAGCTGCATCAGCTTCGTGGAAGAGTTGGGCGTGGGAAAGATAAATCATACTGTATTTTGATTTCTGATTCGAAGTCTAAAGTTGCTAAAGAACGGCTTGGGGTTATGACAAAAACATGCGATGGGTTTGAAATTTCAGAAATGGATCTGAAACTCAGGGGGCATGGAGATTATTTTGGGACAAGGCAGCATGGCCTGCCAGAGTTTAAGATTGCTAACTTATACAAGGATTTGGAAATTTTGGCGATGGCTCAGCATGCGGCAGAACGTATAATTCGGGAAGGACTTTTGGAGACGGATGAAAGTTATACTTCTTTGAAAATAGGCATTGAGGATAGTTTCAAAAAAATTAAAAAAATTTCATTATAATACAATAAATGTGTTTACTTGTGTGTTAATTTTGTTGTATAATGGAAACGCTGATTTAATTAATTTGAATAAAGGGGCTTTTTTAATGCGCGTTATTTCCGGCAAGGCCAGGGGGCATAAATTGTTTTCGCCCGAAGGCATGCACACGAGACCAACCGCCGACCGTGTTAAGGAGGCTGTTTTTAACGTTTTGATGGGCGATATTCATGATTCCCATATTTTGGACTTGTTTAGTGGAAGCGGCGCATTAGGAATCGAAGCGCTGTCTAGGGGAGCTAAGAGCGCTGTTTTTGTTGACAATAACGCTGAAAGTATTGATATTATCAGGAAGAATATTGAGAAGACAAAACTGAGCACAAACAGCGATATAATTATGGATGACGCTTGCTCTGCTGTCAAATCCCTCGGGGATTTGGGCCGGAAATTTGATGTTATTTTTATGGATCCGCCTTATTATGGAAATGCGGTTGCGGAAACTTTGGATTGCATATGCAGAAGCGGCATTCTGAAAGATTTTGGAATAATATGTGCGGAGATGGCCTCTGACCAGGAATTTTCCTTTGATGATTCTATGCCTCTTGAAATTTTTAAAATCAAAGACTATAATATTGCAAAGATTGTTTTTTTGCGGAAGGGGCAGACGTTTTGATTGCTGTTTATCCGGGTAGTTTTGACCCTGTTACGTTCGGACATTTGGATATTATCAAAAGAGCTTCAAAATTTTCGGACAAGCTTATTGTTGCAGTTTTAAATAATTCATCAAAGACGCCTTTTTTTTCGGTTGAAGAAAGGGTGGAGCATCTTAAAGAGGTTACACATGGAATGAAGGGCATTGAAATCGTCTCTTTTTCGGGGCTTTTGGTTGATTTTGTTAGAGAGAAAAATGCCCAGCTTATTATCCGTGGGTTGCGGGCTGTTACGGATTTTGAATCAGAATTTCAAATGGCTCTTACAAATAGGATGCTTGCTAATGATGTTGAAACCCTTTTTATTTCTACCAGCACTCAATATTTGTATTTAAGCTCCAGCATAGTTCGTGAGGTTATTAAATTTGGCGGTAATATTGATGCTATGGTACCACCGGAAATAAAATCTCATTTAATTAATAAGATTAAATCTAGGGAGGCGTAAGGGGTATGGAAACTATTAGAGACTACCTTGCCAGAATTGAAGACCAGCTTTCTAAAATGGAGGACTTGCTTGAGTCTTGTCGTGCTGTTCCTTTTTCGGGGAAAGTTTCTGTTGATAAACACAGCATTTATGATATTATCGATGACTTGCGACCTATTATCGAAGATATAAACAAAGACTTACCAAATGAAATTAAACAGGCAAGAAGAATTATTGCTGATGGCGATAAAATACTTAATGATGCCAGAAACAAAGCAGCTATGCTATTAAAGAATGCGGAAATCGAAGCACAAAAGCTAGTTGATGAACATGAGATCGTTAAACGGGCTTCTCAGCAGGCTATGCAACTTGTTGAGGAAAGCAGAAAAAGCGCAAGGGAACTGCGTAAAAATGCTATTGAATACTCTGACGAGATTTTGGCTAGGGCGGAAGAGGCTGTTAGGCAGGCCAGCGATAAATTTACTATGGAAGCTCGCAACGTTGAGGAGTTTTTCAGCCAAACAGTCGATACGCTTTATGAGAACAGGAAAGAGCTTAGGGGAATTAAAGATTAATAATAATTTGCGGGGGTTATGGTTTTTGCCATAGCCCCCGCTTTTTTAATGCTGTTTTAATGATTTTTCTTGTTTTTAGATTCTAATTCGCTCTCTAAATTTTTTATCTTTGGTATGTTTGCTCCGGTTGTGTTGAAACTTTCGGCTAGAATATGGTTTTCTATTATGTGGTTTTTTTCTTTTTGTTTGTTTTGTTTGCTCATATATAATACCTCCTTATGAGGTTATTATGCTGATATATTATTTTTTTTACACATTTATATTATTGAAACTATGGCGGGGAACATTTCGACTTCTAGCCTGCGGATAGCTTCTGTTCCTAAGTCTTCAAACGCTATTAGCTCTACGCTTTTTACGCATTTTGACAATAGTGCTCCCGCTCCTCCGATTGTTACAAAATATACGCCGTTGTTTTGCTTTATTGCTTTTTCTACTGCTTCGTTTCTGTAGCCTTTGCCTATCATAACTTTTAAGCCGTTGGCTATAAGGGTTGGGGAATATGCATCCATACGGCCGCTTGTTGTTGGGCCGATTGAGCCGATTATTTGGTTTGGCGGCGATGGGCATGGGCCTGCATAATAGACGGCTTGGCCTTCAAAGCCGAATGGAGGTTGTTCTCCGTTTTTTATCATTTCTGTGAGGCGTTTATGTGCGGCGTCTCTTGCTGTATAGATTGTTCCTGATATGTATACTAATTCGCCTGGGGTTAAGGTTTTTATTATTTCATCTGTTATTGGTGTTGTTATTGTTTTTGGCATTTTGATTCTCCTATGATTTTATAAAATTATTGATGCGTGGCGCGTTGCATGGCAACCGATATTTACTGCTACTGGAAGACCCGCAATATGTGTTGCAAATGTGTTTATATGAAGGGCTAGGGCAGTTGTTTTTCCTCCTAAGCCGGAAGGACCTATGTTTAGCTTGTTTATTTCGGATAGAAGCTCGGTTTCTATGGATGCCCAATATGGATTTTCATTATTTGTGCCTATATCTCTTAGTAAGGCTTGCTTTGCAATTATTGCTGCTTTTTCCATTGTTCCTCCTACGCCTACGCCTACAATAATTGGGGGGCATGGGTTTGAACCCGCGGATTTTACGGTTTGGAGGACAAAGCTTTTTACACCTTCTATGCCGTCTGACGGTTTTAACATTTTTATGGCACTCATATTTTCGCTTCCGAAGCCTTTTGGAGCTATAGTTATGTATAGGTTTGAGCCTTCGACTATGTTGTAGTGGATTATGGCGGGGGTATTGTCATTTGTATTTATTCTGTGTATGGGGTCTGCTACTATGGATTTTCTTAAATAGCCTTCTTTATAGCCTTTTGCCACACCTTCGTTTATGGCGTTTGTTAGATTGCCGCCGGTTATTTGAACTTCCTGACCGATTTCTACAAAGACTACTGTCATACCTGTATCTTGGCAGATGGGCAGGCGTTCTGTTTGGGCTATTTCGCTATTTTTTATGAGCATAGACAATATTTCCTTGCTTATGCCTTCTGATTCTGTTGCTTCTGATTTTTTTAGCGCATATTTTATGTCTTGAGGGATATTGCAGTTTGAGTCTATACATAGCTTTGCCACTACTTCGGTTATTGTTTGGACGGATATTTGCTTCATTGTTGTTCCTCCGGTTGATTATTTTTTGATTATGATTTACAATTATACGTATTAAATTATCATATGGGAATTTAAATTGCAAGGTATTTGGGGTGTGTTTATATATGGATAGAATTGTTATTAAAGGTTTGGAGATTGGCAGGGGCAGCGCTAGGATTTGCGCTCCTTTGACGGGTTGTAATGAAGCGGGAATAATTAATGAACTAAATAGTGTTGTTGCGGCGAAGCCTGATATTATTGAGTGGAGAGCTGATTATTTAGACGACACGGGTGAGGATAATATAATTCGAATTTTGGATGTTATAAATAAATTTGTTCCTGATTATCCTTTGATTTTTACGCTTAGGATAGATAAGGAGGGCGGGAACAAGCACATTTCTCAGAAGGACAGGCTTCGTATTATTAAGAGGGTTATACAGACGGGAAAGGCTGATATTGTTGATATTGAGCTTGTTAATGGAGATGAATTTATAAAGGATATTATTGCAGATGCTTCTAATGCCGGTGTTTTTACAATACTTTCTTATCATGATTTTGTAGAGACACCTTCTAAGGAAAAGGTCTTGGATGTTCTGAATGAAATGAAGGGAAAAGGATGCAGTATTGCTAAAGTTGCACTAATGCCTAATTGTATTGAGGATGTGCTTAATGTTATGGAGGCATCCGCATGTTTTGCCGATTTGCCTGTTATTGCTATAGCTATGGGTAATATCGGAAAGATAAGCCGCATTGGGGCGGGGGTTTTTGGCTCTTGCATTACATTTGGAGCTTTGAATCAATCTACTGCTCCTGGGCAGGTTTCTATTGAGGAAATGAGAAATATTATGGATATTTTAAGATGACGTTGAATAATTGGGGAAGCTTTTTTAAGAGTTTCCCCAATTATTTTAATTCAATATTGTATACATGTTTGTATAAAACACGTTTGAGATTTTCAAAATCGTTTTTTAATACTTTACTATGAGACGTCATTATTAAGAGCTGCAATTCTTTCCTACCTTTTGAAACAGGAGGCTGTATATAGGAATAATCGTTTAGATGGAATCCATTTTTTTTATAAAATTTAATACGTTTTTTACAAAGCGCATCTATTGGTGGCTCAACCTCAAGACAAACCCTGCATTTAAGAGATTTTATAACTTCTTGCAAAAGAGAGGAACCGATACCACCACCACGATATTTTGCATCTACGGCAAAATGTTCTATGAAAGCAAAATCATCAAATCTCCAGAGGGTAATAAAAGCTTTTATATTCTGGTTGTCATTGTCCTGCAGAGCATAAATGCAGTAATTATCGTTTTTTAAAAGATTCTTCTGATCTTCGTAGGGTCTATATTCATCTATGGGGAAACTTTCCTCCATTATTTTATACATGTTCTGAAAATGATTGGGATGCAGCTTGATAAACATGATAACCTCCAATATTGGCCATTAAAATAAGCGATATAAATTTATGGGGGTTTCTATATATAAATCATAACACACATAAACACAATATATATAAAAACTAATGCCAAAAGAAGCTTGTCCTTTAGCAGCACATCTACAGGGTCTCCTTCGGAGCCTGATTCTATTGTTAGGCTATATTTCATGCATATTATTATTACCAGCGGTACGCTCCAAATTATATAGGAACCAAGGGCAGAACCCGGTTGGTTTGATTTATCTATGCACCATAGCGAATAAAAGACGTTTGCTAGAGCCATGCAGAAATACATATTTTTGTCTAAAAAGTTGTAGCTGTAGTGGGACAATACGTTTCTGGCAGTTGATGCATGGAGGGTTAATTCGTTGCGGCGTTTGCCTAGGCTTAAATAAAAGCTTAGGGATATTACTGTTAGGTATAGCCAGTTCGAAACTAATATATCTGTTATTACGGAGCCATATAAAACTCTTAACAAAAAACCGGACGCAAGAATGGATATATCTAGTATTGGATAGTTTTTCAGGCCAAAGCTATATAAAACGTTTATTGCAAAATAAAGAGCAAGAATTATCCATGAAGATATGGACAAGGTGTTTAGGCAATAGTTTAAAATGCATATTATTATAAAAAGGGATATCGCTAACATTATTGCTTGTTTTTGGGATACCGCACCGGATGCTATGGGGCGGGTTTTTTTAATTGCATGATTTTTATCGTTAGATGCATCATTAATATCGTTTATTATATAAACGACTGATGAAAGGAGACTAAAAATAATAAACCCTAGAATTACACGAGTAAGTAGGGCTAGGTTTGTTAGATTTTGGCTGAAGACAAGGGGCAAAAAGAGAAGCCCGTTTTTTATATAATGATGGGGGCGCATAAGCTTTAGTATATGCATTTTTATTAGCCTCCTTAAATTTAAATATTTGATTAATATATTATAAATTAATGATGTATAAAGCACAATAGTTATTTTGAGCATTGAAATATTATTGACATACAGTATATAATTTGCTATACTACAAAAACAAGTAAAACATATATATAAATAATTATAGGGGGATGGTTTTTTTGGACACAAAGGATTTGGAACAACTCAGCTGCTTAAACAAGGAGATTGAAAGGCAAAAGAAGTATCTCATGGAATTGGAGAGCTCGGCATGTTGTGGAGCTTCTTCGAGAATTACGGGGCAGCCAAGAGCTAGACAGATATTGGATAGAACAGGTGAGCTGGCTAGTAAAATTGAGGATTTAAAAAGCGCTATACTTAAAAATGTTATTAAAAGCTTTAGGGAAAAGAGGAGAATCGAAGAATTGATTCATAGAATTGACGACAGCGAAATTAGGCTTATTGTCAGGCTTAGGCATGTTAATTGCTTCTCATGGGAGGAGATTGCGGCGGAGCTTGCAACATTTGATAGCGAGGGGAATATAGCTAGATATCCGAATAGAACAACTGTTATGAGGAGATATAAAAACTATTTAAAAAAATTTTAACTTTATTGCGAAAAATGTCGAATTTGCACACGTTGCACATCATAATGTGGTAATATTGTAACATCAGAAAATTTTGAGGGGGGACGAGATGGCAAATAACAAAAAGATTCAGATTAAAAAACTCAAAAATAAGGTTGTTGAAAAACTGGATGAGCTGCTTGAAAATGAGAATGCACAGGTTGTTTTAAAATCTTGCGCCACAATATTGGAACTTAATGACGGGGACGATGATGCTGTTGTTAGATCTGACATTAAGACACTTGCAGAGCTTATTAATAATCCTAAGCCGGACAGGGAGATAGGACATGAATAAGTATCTTCCTTTTAGCAAAAAGCAGGCGGATTATATCAAACGTTCTGCTTTTTGCTGGCTTAATGTTGCTGAGGGAGGGAAGCGGGCCGGGAAAAATATTATTAATATTATTTCTTTTGCTATGAGCTTGGAAAGACATGCAGATAAGATTCATCTTGTTGGCGGCGTTACTATCGGATCGGCCAAAATGAATATTATTGACAGCAACGGATTTGGGCTTAAACATTATTTCAAGGGGCGTTGCAGGGAAGGGCGCTATGAGGGCAGAGATGCTTTGATTGTTGACACTGCTTGCGGGGAGAAGGTTATTATTATTGCCGGAGGCGGTTTATGTAATGCCGCTGTGCGAATTAAAGGAAATTCATATGGTATGGCATATATTTCTGAGGTTAATGAATGCCATCAGACATTTTTTCAAGAGGTGTTGGACAGGACTTTGGCCAGTTCTGACAGACGCCTTTTTTTTGACCTTAATCCTAAGCCGCCGGGGCATTGGTTTTATCGTGAATTTTTAGATTTGCAGGATGAGCTTAAAGCCAAGGGCAAAAATGATGGGTATAATTATGGTCATTTTATTATTTCTGATAACCTGAGTATAAGTGATGAAAAGCTTAATAACGTATTAAAGACGTATGATCGTACTAGTATTTGGTTTCAAGCAGATATTTTGGGCAAGAGGATGTCTGCTGTGGGCAGGATTTATGAAGGGTTTAATTATAAAGATATTGTTGTTGACAGGGCAGATTGCTTGGGTTTGGAATATGAATGGTTTTCTATCGGTATTGATATAGGCGGGACTGATGCTACGGTGGCAACGCTTATTGGGATTACTAAGGGGCATAAGGAAGCTGTTGTTATTGACGGATATTATCACAAGCAGGGGAAAGAAAGCGCTTATACACACGATGCTTATGCTAAGGCTATTGTTAATAAAATCTGTGAATGGAGTAATTGCTTTGAAAATTTCTTGTTTTGCTGCAATATATTTTGCGAGAGTGCAGATAAGCTCTTTCGTCAGGCTCTTGTTAATGAACTGACAGGACGTGGGATGCGTATAACTGTTTACGCTTCTTATAAAAATGGCGGAATTTTGGATAGGATAAGGCTTGTTAATATAATTATTAATCAGCGAAGATTTAAGATTTCAGCCCATCTGGAAAAATGGATTGAGGCTTTTGAAAGTGCAACATGGAATGAGAAGGAACGATCTAGGGGGGAATGGGTTCGAACTGATGATGGAAGCTATCCTCTTGATTGTTTGGATAGCCTGGAATATGCTGTTGTACCTTTTAAAAATAAGTTATTGGTATATAAGTGTTTTAAGATTATAGGGGGATAGAAGATGGGATGGTTTAAAAATAAGGTTAGGCAGTGGCTGAATATTGAACGGGCTGTCGGCACTGGTATTACTATTTTAGAGCCGCTGACATTTGAGAGCGCTGTTTTGCAGAACAAGATTTGGTATCGTGGGGATGCTTGCGAACTGCAACAGTTTTATTCGCAGATTGATGATATGATAGGAAATACATCTTTTTGGGCTGCCAGATCTTCGTGCGGGGTTAATTTTCGCAAGATACATAGTGGGCTTCCGGCGCTTATTGTTGACACGCTGTCTGATATTGTTTGCAATGATTTGATTGATATTCGGATAAGTGATGAAAGGGGGCAGAAGCTTTGGAAGTCGATCGCTTCTGATAATAAGTTTGATAAACTGCTTAAAAGCGCGGTTAGGAATACTTTGGCTTTGGGAGATGGCGCTTTTAAAATAAGTTTTGATGAAAGTGTTTCTAAATATCCTATAATTGAATTTTTTGGAGCGGACAGGGTTCGGTTTGAATATGTGCGCGGTAGGGTGGATAGCGTTGTTTTTCTTACTGAGTATGTTAAAGACGGGGATAACTTTATACTGGAGGAGGAATACTCTAGGGACGGTGTTTTATATAGGCTTTTAGATAAAGATGGAATTGAAACCCATTTGGAGACGCTAGAGGAAACCGCTGGACTGAATGATATTATTAATCCCGAGCGATTTATGATGGCTATACCATTAATTTTTGATGACAATCCTAAGTTTTTTGGTAGGGGCAAAAGCATATTTGAAGGTAAGCTTGGGGCTTTTGATGGTTTGGACGAGGCGATTTCTCAATGGATTGATGCTTTACGCGATGGTAGGGCGATTAAATATATTCCATCGAATCTTTTGCCCAGGGATTATCGCAATGGAGCTATTTTGAAGCCCAACAGTTTTGATAGCAGATATATTCAGACAGACGCTGATATGACTGAGGGCAGCAATGACAATAAAATCAAGGTTATTCAGCCTGATATTAAAACCGATGCGCTTTTGGCAAGTTATATAAATTTTTTGGATATTTGTCTTCAGGGAATTATTGCGCCGTCTACACTTGGAATTGATGTTAAAAAGATGGATAATGCAGAGGCGCAGCGTGAGAAAGAAAAGGCTACGCTTTATACTAGAAACCGATTGATTTGCGTCTTGCAGAATGTTTTGCCGCAGGTAGTGTGCGCTGCTCTTAGAACATGGGATTTACTTAATGATGAACAGTTTATTAATTATGATGTTAAAGCAGAATTTGGTGAATATGCTAACCCAAGCTTTGAGGCGCAGATTGAGACGATTGGGAAGGCGAGACAATATGGCCTTATGTCTCTAGAGACAGTTGTTACACAATTATATGGGAATACATGGACAGATGAACAAAAGTGGGAAGAGGTTGAAAGGCTTAGAAACGAAGCTTTTAGCGCCGGCGAGATATAAACCGGCGCTTTTTTATGCCCAATTTGCTGAATGGCGTTAAACTCTGCAACATAAAAAGTAATTGCTGTGTTAGCGGTTACAAACATAGAAAGGGGATGTATGGTTATGGATGAGATGAAGAAAGACGGCTATGAACAAAAGGCTGGGGATGACATTGTGACTGAGACTGACAAGGATATAGATGACTTAGCCACGCGGGGGGATGTTTCCGATTTGGATCATCTTTTGCAAGAGATTGAAAGACTTAAAGAGCTTCTTGTTGGCGAGAGGATTAAAGTTTCATTGGTTGGCGCTGGGGTTGATCCAAAAAAGATTTCCAGAGCTGCAAGGCTTGTTGATGCAAAAAGGGTTTGCAACGACTGCGAAATTGATAGGGCTGCTTTTGAACAAGAGGTTAAAGAGATTTTTGAGGAATTTCCGGAGTTGAAGATGGTTTGTGATAGTTCTCAAAAAGGCTTTAGGATTGGGTCTGACGGCGTTCAGAAGCAGACTACGCAAGAACAGATATGGAATGCATTCGGGAATTAGAATTTATTATATTATTTTTAATTTTATTATAAAGGAGTTGTGATTTTATGGCTAATAGTGTAAATTATGCCACATTGTTTGAGAAAGCGTTGGCACAGAAATATTCTAGAGAACTTTTGACAAGCGGATTAACTACTGAAAATGTTTCGTATTTTGGGGCTAAAACTATTAAGATTCCTTTCCTAACTCTTAAAGGTTATAAGGATCATGGAAGAAGCGGAGGATTTAACCGGCAGGACGTTACGCACAACACTGTAACAAAAACGCTGTCTCATGACCGGGATGTTGAATACTTTGTTGATTCTATGGATATTGACGAGACTAATCAGGTTTTGGCGGCTTCTAACCTGACTAATGTATTTGAGCAGGAACATGCTATACCTGAGATTGACGCTTATAGGATTTCTAAGATATACAATGATTTTGTGTCTCTTGGAGGTACTGTTGATAGTACGGAAATTACTGCGGCGAACGTTCTTTCAATTTATGACAAATTTATGGAGGCTATGGACGAAGCTGAGGTTCCGACAGAGGGACGCATACTTTATGTTACGTCTAAGGTGAATACGTTTATTAAGCAAGCACAAGAAATAAGCAGAATGATTAATATTAGCGACAACTCTGGCGATGTTAACAGGGTTATCAGGACGTTGGATGATGTTCAGATTGTTGTTATGCCTTCGAGCAGAATGAAGACAAACTATGATTTTACTGATGGATTTGCTACTGGAGTTGGGGCAAAGCAGATCAATATGA
The DNA here is from genome assembly GCA_964449985.1 of uncultured Defluviitaleaceae bacterium. Classification (GTDB taxonomy): domain Bacteria; phylum Bacillota; class Clostridia; order Lachnospirales; family WRAX01; genus CAYVCG01. The sequence continues at coordinate 7,459 of CAYVCG010000029.1, read as the reverse complement.
TGCTTATTAATCCTAAATCTGTTATTGCGTGCAACAAACATAGCTATATTAAGCTTTGGCCTCCGGGGTCACATACACAAGGCGATGGTTATTTGTATCAAAACAGACAGTATGGCGATTTGTTTGTTATTGACACCAGATATAAGGGGATAGCTATAAACGCTAATTAAAATAAAAACGTCGATGGGGGAGTGATATTAAATGATAGCTTTTAAAGGAAATAAACAGTATAGGATAGATGAAACTCAGAAGGATGCTTATTTGGCTGATGGCTTTGACATTATGACTGATAACGGTAAGGTTGTTGCGGTTAGCCCGGGTAAGAAGGTTTCTTATGCTCAATATATGGAGCTTGTTAATGAAAATGAAAAGCTTAAAGCATCGCTTGGCAAAATAAAAAAGGCGTAGCGAAAGGGTGTGTTTGAATGTCCGGAGCTAGTTGCGAATTGTATGCGGATGAGAATTATTACCGCAATACATATTTGGGGAAGTATGAGGGTTCTGATGAAGAACTTAGAAAAATGCTTGGGGTTGCAAGTAGAAAAATCGACGGGATAACGTTTAACAGGATTGGTGTTTGCGGATTTGAGGGGCTTTCGGAATTTCAAAAGGAATGCTTGCGTCAGGCTTGTTGTTTCCAGACGGATTATATGTTTGAAAACGGGACTGACGGCGGGGCTTCTATGAGTGGCTATTCTGTTGCGGATATACGGGTTAGCTATAGCGGCAATGCTGCTAATAAGGCAAGTATGTCAGGCTTTTCTCAAACGGCTTATGAATTTGTGGAGCTTAGCGGATTTTTGTATAGAGGGGTGTAGGATTTATGTTTCCTGAGAAATTAAAGTACCCCAAGTTTTTAGAGAATGTTCCGTGTAGGATTGTTATTTATGAAAATGGTTTGGATGAAGATACGGGAAATCGGGATGAAGCTGTTGTTTGGAATGGGAAATGCATTTGGAGATGTATTTGCAGACAAATCGTTAAGGCGGATAGGAGCTTTGTTAACATACGTGGGAAGGCGTATGTTGAAGGGGATATAGCGGAAGGGTTTGGTGTTGTTTCCGAAGGGTATGCTATTGTTTATCCTGAAAGCAAAAAGGCTTGCAGAATGGACATTTATCAGGTGGAGAGATATTTTAACCCGGACGGCTCTGTCAATCACAGCTGCTTATTGTTGATGTAGTGGTTTTGGGCGGTGGTTTTTTGGGATTTAATATTGTAATGAAAAAACAGGCTTTAGACGTTTTGGAAGGAAATCAGAAAGCTGCTCTTGCTACCGCTATGAGGGCAGCTTTTGATGATTTAATCAAGTCGCAATCTATGCCTTATGAAACTGGATTTTTGCAGGATAGACAAACTTATTTGGACTATAGCGAAATGGATAAAGGGCTTGTTGCGCTTGTATCAGATACAGAATATGCGGCTAAGCTGTATTTTCACCCGGAATATAGGTTTCGGACTGACGTTAATAAGATGGCTGGGGGCAGATGGTTTGATGCTTATATAGATGGGGATAAAAGAGACTTTTTGCTAGGGGTATATGCAAAGGAATTAAATCAGTTAAATGAAAAGGGGGGCTGAGATTGACACTTGTATTAATAAGAGATTATCTTAAAGCAGTTTTAGACCATGAGGGGGAATGGTTTGGAACAGCTAAAATGGATGGTAACTTGGAAAAAGCTTTTTGCTTATATTTGCGGCCTAAGGGCGTTATTAATAATATCGCTGTTGGGGGCGTTGATGCTACAGGATACGGTTTTGAGGCGCTTAGCTTGCTTATAAGATGGGGGAGAAATCCTGCGGATGCGGAGCAAAAGGCTAGGCAGGTTCGGCAGGCTTTGGACTGGTTGGCATTTGATTTAGATGGGATAAAATGTTTTGTACAATGTGTTTTTGGCTCTCCTATTCCTTTGGGCACGGATGAAAAGGGTGTTTTTGAATATTCACTTGATTTTAATCTATTTTATGAGAGGTGATGTTTTGGATGGTATTTCCTGTTAACAATATCAAATTTAAAATTGGGACTAAGGGAAGAGGATCCTTGGATGAGGATATGGCTGTTGTGGCTGATATGGAGACGTTTGGGATTTCTTTTGAAAATGGCGTTGAAGAATGGAGCCCTTTGGATCAGGAAGGCTGGGCTAGGAGGCTTATGACATCTAAGTCCGTTACGGTTTCTTTGAGTGGTAAACGGAATTATGGCGATAAGGGCAACGATTATGTTGCGGGGCTGGCTTATTTAAACGGCAATGATACGACATCAGTTCTTGAGGTTATATTCCCAAATAATGCTATTCTTAGAATGAATTGTATTGTTAATGTTAGTTCCAGTGATGGCGGCGATAGCACTGCTGTTTCTGCATTGGAGTTTGAATGCATGAGTGATGGTAAGCCGGCTTATACATCGGGCAAGTAATTTTTATGGATGGGGATTTTGTTATGGGCAGAATGTATAGCATTGATGAAAAGATACTTTTGGACAAGCCGGAAATCAGAATCGGAGATAAAATCTTTGCTGTTGATAACCGGCTTAAAACTTTCGAGAAGATAAATGACGAGCTTAAGGCTTCCTCTGGAGATGAGTTATACATTGTTTTGAAAAACGCTTTGGGGGAAAAAGCGTTTTTGGAGATTGAGGCTATGGATTTGTCGTTCGCGGTTATGTATAAAATAATGGTTTTGATTATGGCGGCAATGCAGGATATTACGGAGGAAGAAGCGGAGAGACGATTTCAAAGATCATTCGAATAAGGCTTTGGATGAATGTTGGTATGATTTGGAATTTGATCGGGACTTGATTGAAGCAAGCTTTGCTATGCAATATGGAATAAGGCTCGGGCATAAGGATGGCGAGGAGATTACGCTTTCGGAATTTTTTCGGCTTTTGAGGGGGCTTATGCCTGAGACGCCATTGGGACAGATTGTTTCAATCAGATGTGAGAAGGATTTGAAACGTATAAGAAGGTTTGGAGAAAGTGAAAGAAGGATACGTGCGGAATGGAAGCGGTTTAGAAGCGGCTCATCAGAGCCCAAATGCAGTGCTCAGGAATGGGATAGAAGCATACATCTGCTGCAAAACGTCTTAGGAAATATGTTTGGGGGTGGTTGTTTTGGCGGGGATTAACGTTGGCTCGGTTTTTATGGATTCATATATCGACTCTAAAGGCTTTGTTAGCGGTGTTGATGGTATTAATAGCTATTGTAATTCTATTTTTTCTGGCATTACAAAAATGCTGGGGATTGAATGGAACAATATGAAGACACAGACGAGCAATAAAGTCGTTGATATATCTAACACGGTTGCTTTGGGGTTTGAAAATATCAAGAATGATATTGGTTGTAAAATAGGCACGGCAAGAGGTTCAGTTTCTTCCGGATTTTCTGGAATTTGGAGCGATATAAGCACTAATGTTAACAATGCTAAAAGCGATGTTAGTTTGGGCGTTGGCGATATAAAGGATAAATTTTCGGGGTTGGGAACGTTTTTGAATGGTGATTTTAACTCTGACTGGACTAAAGCGTTTGATGGTATTAAGAAATTCTTTGGCGGAACTTGGGGTGGTATCGAAGCTTTGTTAAAAACTTCGATTAACGGATGCATTGGTATTGTTAATAAATTTATTGCTGGTATTTGGAATTCTGTTAGAGGCGTTGTTAATGTTATTGGGAACTTGATTCGTGAGTTTGGCTCTTTGCTGGGATTTTCTAACTGGGGCTTTACTATGCCGGAAGCACCAAAAATACCGTTTTTAGCTAAAGGCGGTATTGTCACTCAACCTACTCTCGCGATGGTTGGAGAACGGGGAAAGGAAGCTGTTTTGCCGTTGGAATCTAACACGGATTGGATGGTTGGTCTTGCAAATATGATTGCTGGGGCTGTTTCTGGATCTGTTGGGCAAAACATAAATCAATCTGGCGGTGGAAACGTTATTAAGCTGTATTTAGACGGGAATCAAGTCGCTGAGACTATTTTTGAAGATATTGTTAATGCCGCAGGACGCCGTGGAGTCAGTTTTCAAGCGGTGAGATAGGAGCTTTGGGGGTGATATGTTTTTGGATGCGTTAATTGTTTTGGACGGGGTTGAATTTCCTAACCCTGATGAGTATAAAGTTGAAATAGAGCCTATCGGGACTTTTGAGAGAAATGCAAACGGCGTTTTGGTGGGTGATTTGCTCGACAACAAGGTTAGAATCAATATTAGCTGGGGTATGCTTGAGGATATGTATTATAAACGTATACTGCAAGCGTGCGATCCATACTTTGTGGATGTTACATATTATGACCCTAGGGCGGGAGAATACAGCAGTGCAAAGATGTATGTTGCTTCGAGAAGCGGTAAGCTTGCTGTTTGCAATGGATGTGAGATTTGGTGGAGCAAGGTAAGCGTTAGTCTTATTGAAAGATAGGTGATTTAAATATGCCTACCAATTTTTATGAAGATGCTATTTATGCGCCGTTAAGACAAACGAGGGCTTTGGTTTCGTTTTCACTTGTTGCACCTGAAGCAAAGGA
>CAYVCG010000029.1:0-2846 GCA_964449985.1 uncultured Defluviitaleaceae bacterium | reverse complement strand
ATTTCGTTTGATGCTATGTCCGGCGAGGTTATAAGGGATTTGGAGTTTATTGTTTATAACAGCTCTGGAGAAATAATATATACCGAGATGATAAATGACAATACACAGGTCTATGCACATACTAAGCATGGAGCAACAGCTGTACGAAGGGTTTGCATTAGACTTTATAGGACAGGTAATGGGTTTCGGTATCCTCGGGTTGGAGAACTGGATTTTGGCGTTGTTTTGCGCTTTGACAACAAGGATATTGTTGACTTGAACATGATAACGGAATCTGACCCCACCGGCAAAAGTTTCCGTCTAAACAGCTTGAAGGTAAGCATTGTTAATAATGGTGAGTTTGATCAGCTTGAACCCGACAGCTATGCCCAGTATTTGTATCAGAGGCAGGCTTTTGAATATCGTCATGGGATTATTTTGCTGGACTCGTCAGTTGAATGGATATATTGCGGCGTTTATTATTTGGACAACTGGTCTGTAAGCGATAGTCGTGTTGAATTCAACGCTTTGGGAAAAGCTTCTGTTTTGGAGAATAAGACATATTATGAATCGTCATTTAAACCAAATACCGTTGCTGAGATGATACGGTCTGTTTTGGATAATGCCGGAATGAATTATGAAATAGATAGTGTTTTGGAAAGCAGCCCAACAGCGCCAAGATTTTTTGGAAACATATCATTTAGGCAGGCTTTAACTATACTTTCTGAACTTAGCTGTTGCTTGGTTTATGAAGACAGACAGAGCTGTATACAGTTTGTTGATTTGCTGGGCGATGGGGATAGCGTTGATGTTATTGATTATGACAACATGTTTTCTGCACCCAAAATAAAGATGGGTTCATACTATAATGGGATTATTTTGAAAGAAAAAACGCTTTCCGTTACTAATGAACAGATTGCTCAGGCTGAAGAATATGTAAGTGGCAGCAAGAATATAGTTATTAATTTTGATAAGCCGCTTTATGCGGATACGGCTACATACGCCATAAGCTCGGGATTTACGCTTTCCAACGTTGTTTATAAGACAATGTATATGACAGCGACTTTAAAAGGGAATGGGACAGCGAAGATAAGCATTAAGGGAGATGTGGCAAGCTTTGCGCAGGCGGAAAAGTTTTATAATGCGCCTTGGCGGGATCCTCTTGAACCGGATTATGGTTATGCTGTTGATTTGCCTATGATGATTGTCTCTCAAAATTGGGAAGCGTTTAGGGAATGGTTTTTGGATAGGAAGTTCTGGCTTTTGAAAAAACGTATTGTTTGTGAGATTTCTTGGCGGCAAAATCCTAATCAACAAGTTGGAGACAGATTGATGGTTCAGGCTAATAAGAGAAAGAAAGATGTGAAGATGACGGCGTTTATGGAAACAATAAACTATAAGGGAGGAGTTTTAAACGGAACGACAAAGTCTATTGGTGAGGTGGAATTATGACGGAATGGGAAGAAGTAGGACCTAATTCTTATATGGATATTTCTTTTGTTGAGCAGGCTTGGGAATGGCTTTGCTATTTAAAAGGACTTATGCTTGTATGCCTTGATAGGGATGTTTCACTTGCGGAAATAGACGTTTCTCTTGGGGTTTATACGATACCTTTTCCTGATTATATCAATCTGATTGAACACAACATTGACATACTTACACAGGATGGATATATCCCCGATAAGATGAAAGCAACTGTCAAATGGCTTGGAGAGACCAAGGATTTGCACAGGCTTGATTATACGGATGTTAACCGATGGTTTGACAGCTTTAAGCAAATTGTGGCTTTGGTTTTTAGCATTCGGGACAGAGTTGTACGAACAGAAACATTTTGTTCAGGGGATGATCGGACGAGGCAATTATTTATGAGATAGGGGGCTAATTTATTTGAGGCCAATATTTAAAAATGAGGTTTTAGCGGCTGTTAATGGCAATTATAATGCAGTATATGATATATCACACAGCGGGGGAGTTTTGACAAATGCTAAGATAAGCCTTAAAAATGGGATTACTACACCCGGTACACCGCATAACGCCGATAATATGAATAACTTATTTGATTTTGATAATTTGGATAGCATGAGGGGTAACACACGTATAACCGTTTTTAACGCAAATGGCAGCACTACTGAAAGTATAAAGAATACGTCTACAGGTATTGTAAATGCAAAAAGGGAAACGTCTTTTCCTAATGACACAATTGTTGAAGTTGTAACTGTTTATGACGATAGCGGAGCTATTGTTTTAAGAAGGAGTACAAAAACAACAACCTTCAATGCGGACGGAAGCGTAACGGAGGTGATAGAATGATAGCTTTGCTTAAGAAATTCGTTAACAGTGCAATAGGAACAGCAGGGGCTAAGCCCTTGGATACAATGATAAGTGAAATAAAAAATACAAACCTAATAAACTATGGCAGCGCGGTGAAAAGCGTTCAGCGCGGAATTTCAAGCGGGAATACATCAAGTAACCCCGGGTATACAGCCATAACGATTTCCCCGTTAACATCGTCCAAATACACGCTAAATATCGTAGGCGCTTACGGAACATATAAGGCAAGTAGCGGGACAATCGTATACCCTGTAGTAACGGGGCGCGTTAGTATTTCAGGTTCTACGCTTTCAGTGTATCCAACAGACACATCACTTTTAGGGTATGTAACCTTGGTGTCAAATACTTTCGCATGGGAGATAGTCGAATATTACTAAGCGAGGTGAAATTAATGGATTATTTATACGCGCAGCTTGATGAAAACAACATATGTGTAGGCTTATCTCAGCTTTCGGGCGAGGTCATCAGACCATACATGGTACGTCTTAATGAAGACGAGTTTGCAAATGGGGATTTGTTAGGGCGAGTTTTTGAAA
>CAYVCG010000028.1:0-27863 GCA_964449985.1 uncultured Defluviitaleaceae bacterium | reverse complement strand
TTGCGACCCTTGGGTCTTTTTTTATTCTTCTGGACAATTAACCTTTCAATTCATCTAAATTTTAGAAGTGGACATTAGCGTGCAAAAAGAAAATCCACAAAACCAAAGTGTGGGTGGAGGTTAGAGAGCGGATGGCTTGGCTATACTTGAACTTAGCCAAGGCAAATTGGTTTTTGGTTTTTGTGGGACAAAAGGACGTACGTCTCCACATGCATCGTCTGAGGAAACATATCTACAGGTTGAATATATTTAATTTCATAACCACTTTTGCATATATACTTAATATCTCTTGCCATGGTTGATGGATTGCAGGAGATATAGACTATTTTCTGCGGGTTTATTAAGGTGAGGGCATCTAAAAATTTTTCGCAGCAGCCTTTTCTGGGTGGGTCTATTACTATAGCATCCGGCTTTACTTTTTTGTCTTTATATAACATAGGCAAAAGTTCTTCTGATTTTCCAAGCATAAATTCACAATTTGATATTTTATTGTTTTTTGCATTTGTTTTTGCATCAGCTATAGCCTCAGGAACGATTTCTAGGCCATAAACCTTTTTGCATTTCTTTGAAAGTAACAGCGTTATAGAACCGATTCCGCAATAGGCATCTATAACGGTTTCTGAACCCGAAAGTTCGAGGCAATCTATAGCTTTTTTATATAAGACATTGGTTTGTTGTGGGTTTACTTGAAAAAATGATTGTGGTGATATTACGAATTTAATATCATCTATATAATCTGTAATAAACTCTTCGCCCCAAATAAAGATAACATTTTTTCCTGTTTTGACATTGTTTCTATCCTTGTTTTTTATCAGACAAATGCTTTTCATACCACTTATTTTAATAAGCTCGTTTATTAATATTGTTTCTTTTGGCAAACTGTCTCCGTTTATTACAATGCAGACCATTATCTCATTTGTTGTAGTTCCGACTTTTGTTATTATGCTTCTGACTAATCCAAAACCTGTTTTTTCATTATAGATGCTTGCTTTTGCTTCTATTATATAATTGTAAACGCATTTTAGTATTTTATTGTTAACAGGGTGCTGAATACAGCAGTCATCTATTTTTAAAACATCATGGGTTTTTTGAGAATATAAGCCGATAACTGGATTTTCGGAATTGCCACTGACAAAAAATTCCGCTTTATTTCTATAATAATATGGTTTTTCCATTCCTATTGTTTTGTTTATATTAAGGCTTGAAAAACCGCCGATTCTTTCCAAGCAATCATTAACGGTTTTTGTTTTAATATTTAGTTGGGCATCATAAGAGATAGATTGCAGGCTACATCCGCCACAAAATTGCTCATGGCCGCAATTTGGCTGCACACGAAAAGGGGAGGGGGCTATAATTTTTTTTATAGCTCCGTAACCATAGTTCTTTTTAAGTTTAGTTATCTGAAACTCGACAGAGTCTCCGGGCATAGCGCCTTTTATAAAGAATGCAAATCCGTCTACACGGCCTATACCATCGCCGTCAGTGCTTATATCCGTTATTTCTGTTTTTAAACTGTCATATAAACAAAACACATTAAACTCTCCTTAAATGTTATGTTACTGCCTTAAATACTTATACTAGTTTATCATGCATTTCGCAAACAGTACCCCGGCACATGCAATGCCTGCAATGGATAAAGCTATCACAAAAAACGCCATTTCCGGTTTCTAACATAGAACGCATATCATATACGGTTGATAATACTTTTTTTCGTATTGAAGAAGTATTTCTGATAACAAACATATAATCCCTATATATAAGCCGCCCTGTTTTTGGCCTTATACGAAAAGTCTCCTCAATAATCAAAAAATATGCTCCAAGCTGGAGCATATCTCCCAAATACGGCATATCTGCATCTTTTATTTCGGCGCTTTTAAGTTCAGCAGGAATTAAAGCTTTACCAAAATTCCGCTTAAATATGTAATCCGGCTTTCCTGTTAAATCATATTTTTCCGAGCGCAAAAGCTTTGAATCCAGAGAATTCTTTTTGCCGCTTCTTGCGTCTGAATAAATCATATGATAACCAAGAATATAGAGCCTTGATTTCTTTTTAGAAATCGTTGGCCGCAGAATGTATATCGAAAATAAAAATACTAGAGCTACCAAGCATAAATATACTGCATTAATATCATTACCTAAAAATTGTATATACATAACAAACCCCTATGAGCAAAAGCAGCAATACAGCAATTTTTATAACCAGCTTGACTTTTTCTGTAAAGGCATAATTTTTATGAGTTTTTAAGCCGTTTTTCAAATTGCTGAAAGTTGTATCTTTCATGTTAAACATTTCGTTTCGCTGGTTATATTTCTTCATTATATATGAATTTCCATAAAGCTTGCCGTAATACCATTGATAATTGCAATATGTGAACTTATTTATTTCATTAGCAGATATAGATGTTTTATTGTTTTTCATCTCAATCCTCTTTAGAAATCAGATTTTCTTATGTTTCTGGCAAGCATTCTGTGATATCCGACCCAACTTCCTAGTGTGTTATCCTTTTCAATCGTTTCCTCAAACATCTTAATCTTGGCATCGCTGTTATCTGCGCAGTGAAGTATAAAGGCTTCGATAATCTTTGGAAGGGTGGGGGAAGCAAACTCATATTCGCCATGGTGTGACAGGATACAGTGTATAACGAGGTTTTTAAGTTTTTCCGGAAAGCCGTTTATTTTTGATGCCTCATCGTTTATTAACATCGACATAATGACTATATGCCCGAGCAATTGCCCTTCATCTGTATAATCATTTTCTGGGAATGGTGACAGTTCAAATATCTTGCCCAGATCGTGAAGCATAGCGCATGTTATAAGCAGGTCTCTGTTTACGTATTTATATCGGCCGCTCATAAAATCACATATTTGAACTACGGATAGCGTATGCTCTGCAAGACCGCCCATATAGCTATGATGCATATTTTTTGCGGCTGAGTGCAGCTTTAGGTTGTGGCTTATGGTTTCATTGTTGATCACAATTGCTTCTAACAAACGTTTTAAATAAGAGTTGGATAGCGACTGTATATATTCGTACAGCTGATTTATTATGCTGTCTATATTTTTATCCGTAGATGGAATATAATCCGATGCGGTATATTCGCCATCAAGGCTCTTTCTTATACGGTTTATTTTGAATTGTAGTTCGTTATTATATGCTTGAACCTCTCCATCGACCTTTATAAAATCATTTTCTTCAAAGCTTTGTATATGATTTCCCATTTCCCACACTTTTGCTTCTATAGAACCCGTTTTATCAAATAGGGTTAATGAGAGATAACTCTTACCGGAACGAGTCTTTCCTGATATCTTTCTTTTACATAAGAAATGGCCAACGACGCTATCTCCTTCTTTAAAATCCTCTATATATCTCATCTTTACCTCCGCTTGCATTTTTTAACATTTTGTATTATAATATTAACAAATTATCTAAGGTATTACAATACGATAATTTTAAAATATTAAAGCAGTTTAAACAGAGTAGGAATCTATGCGTAAAGTGCCGGATGGACGGGGAGTTGCCAGCTGGACGAAAAGCTTTATTGCTTGCGGTATAGATTTCGCATCCCGCTGTTTCATATCGGAAAACCTCCGCTTATGTTACACGGTGTCTGTAGCACTTTTTTAAAAAAATATAAGGGAGGTTTTTTTGATGCAAAGAAAAAGTGAAAAAGATCAAAAGATCAATAAAAAAGGAATTGGATTAAAAGAATTTTTTGAAATTAAAGGTGTTTTTAACACAAAGTCTCTCACGATTATGGGTATGATGCTTGCGCTTACAATCGCGCTTAATTATGTGGGGACGATTTATGTAACGGAAAGCTTTAAGATTTTTAGTCTTGCTTATTTGCCGGGGGTGGTTGTCGCAATGCTTTATGGCCCTTGGGCAGCAATACCGTTTGCTTTTGCTGTTGATACGCTAAAGTTTATTACTTATCCAGTAGGTGGAGCTTATTTTTTTGGCTATGCAATAAGTGAAATTGTTGCTGATTTAATTTATGCAATTTTTCTATACAAGCAAACTGTTAAGATATGGCGCGTAACTGCTGCAAGAGTCCTTGTTATGGTAATTGTTACTTTTGGCTTAAACTATATTTGGAACCTAATGATGATGGGCCAGGCGGCAAGCGCATATTATACCTCTCTGCGACTTATAAATAATATTGCCCAACTACCTGTGCATGTTGCACTAATTATGTTTGTCGGACGTTTTGTTTGTAGAATTAGGAATATAAAATTTAGTTAATATTTCACCATGCTTTAAATGGTTTTAGTATTAAAACGGTCTCGAAAAATGTCGATAAAAATAAAAACAGAATAAATGAAAAATAATGAATTGTCATGCAATTTTGTCAATTCTGTTTTTTATCGCCTACTGGACTGACATGATAGCGCCAAATCTAGGCATTTTGGCGCATGGCTAAAACCTTTAAGGAATGGGTGGGAAGTTATGGGTATAAAAAGCAATGGAGATAATCTCAATGAAACAACATCGATATTATCAATGAATACCTTAATTAATGATATTGATGTTTTGCGAACTGTTATTGGAACGGATTCCTTTTGTTTTTTTTGTATTGATTCTAATGGAGCTATAGAATTTTCAGACGCTATTCTAGACATTATCGATATTGAAAAACCGCGCCTTTCCAAATTCACTGATTTTTTCCGGTTTGTTGTGCCGGAAGATATTCCCTTGCTAAAAAAGCTTGCTCGCGATATATCATTAGGAAGCAAGGCAACTGCTAGTATTGAATTTCGCATAAAACGTAAGAATAATCTTCCGATCTGGGTAAAATGCAGTTGCAAACACTTTAAAAATGAAGATGAACATTCTAGAATAATCATAGGTTCTATAATGGATATTACTGACGAAAAGAACAATGCTATGATTATTAGTTCTGCTTTTGACGGAACGTTTATTCACTATCTAGAAAATGATGAATGCCGCTATAATGGCGAAATATTTGATTCATTATTTTTAAAAGCCGGCTATTATAAAGATGCAAAGCGGAGCTTTATAAACACAATTATACCCGAGGATAGAGCAGCTTATATCAATTATTTGTCTGAAGCAAAAGAAACTCAAACAGCAAGCAGGTTTGAATTTCGCGTTTATGGAAAGGATTTACAGCCTGTTTGGCTTGCTACACGGGGAAAATACTATTACGATGCAAATAATGAGGCATATGTTTTTGCAGGGGGACTAACTAATATAAATGAATTTAAGGTCTACAATGAATTTATTAAATCAGAGTCTCAAATAAACAAAACAACATGTCTCCCCAACAGATTTAAACTTATTGATGATTTAAACGATATTCTTAATGATTCCAATTCCTCCGACGGTTATGCTATTATGATTGATATTGATGATTTTAAAAATATCAACAATACTTATGACTATGTTGTCGGGAATCTTTTTTTGAAAGAATTTAGCTGTTTGCTTAAAAGAAATAATATTTTTTCTGGAAATATATATCATTATGATGCTGATGTTTTTGTTTTGATTGTAAAAGGTATTTCCAAACAGGATGCTATTTTTCAGATGGAGCACTATAAAACTATAACAAGCCTTCCTTTTACTTACAAAAAAAATACGTATCCTTATTCGGTTTCTATAGCAGCTGTACCATATAATAAATATGGCGATACACCTGAGAAGATTCTTAAGGAATGCAGTATTGCGCTGCAAAAAGTTAAAATGTCGGGCAAAAAGAATTACATTATGTTTTCTAACCATTTGTATGATGAATACATAGCCCGTGTGGAGCTTGAAATGCAGCTAAGGAACAGCGTATTAAATGGAATGGAAGGGTTTATGATTTATTATCAGCCATTTATCAGCGCTACTGATAATTCATGCCTTGGTGCAGAGGCACTTTTGCGTTATCAAACTGCCTCGGGCGAAATTCTTCCGCCGTTAACTTTTATACCTGTATTAGAAACCCTTGGTTTAATGCCGACTGTTGGGGATTGGGTATTTAGGAATGCTGCTATTCAATGCAAAGCATGGTTGGATTGCGGTTTTAATCCTGATTTCTATATAAGTATTAATATCTCTCCTTCGCAGTTAGAAAGCAAAGGGTTTGCTGACTCTATTATAAATTGCGTTGAAGAATTGGGTGTAAACCCTCATAATATTATTATAGAAATAACCGAAAATGTACTTATTATGGATTTCCAAAATGGAATGAATCAACTTTCAGCGCTTAGAGAAAAAGGTATAAAAATAGCTATTGATGATTTTGGGACCGGATATTCTTCACTTAGCTATTTTAGAAACTTGCCAGTTGATGAAATAAAGATTGATAGATCATTTATAAACGATATTGAAAGCGATAACTATTCAAGAGAGTTTGTAAATTCTATTATTAAAATAACTCAGAGCATAAACCGTAAAATTTGCGTTGAAGGCGTTGAAACAATAAGGCAATCTAAAATACTAAAAAACCTTAAAGCTGACGTTTTGCAAGGCTTTTTATATAGCAAACCTATTCCAAAGGATGAATTTGAGGATTTGTTTTCCACGTATTTTGCAGACCGTTCGTTACAACAATAAAATTAATTGGTGATAAAATGTCATTTTCATTAGATGTAAAACACGAAGTTGCATATTTATTAGAAGGCGGAAGACATTGCAGAATCGCTGAAATCGCTGCCATAATAAATTCCTGCGGATATATTAATGAACTAAATGCTGGCTATGGCTTAATTATTGAAACAGATAATAAATTTGTGATTCAAAAAGCTTATGATATTTTTGCCAATGATTTTAAACATATTGTAAAGATGGGTACGCAAAATAAGCTTGTTATTGATAACACAGAGGTTATTAATAAGGTGTTATTAGCGACCGGAATTTTGGATAAGCAAACAAATAATATTGATTTCAGGATTGCCCCTCTTGTTGTAAAGAGTGTTTGCTGCAAAAAGGCGTATATAAAATCCACTTTTCTGACAAACGGTTCTATAAGCGACCCAACGAAATCTTATCATCTTGAATTCGTTTTTCAAAATAAAAAATATGCACACGAATTCTCTTGCCTAATTAATAATTTTGAGTTAAAATCAAAGGTAGTGATAAGAAAACAAAAAAGCTATATTGTTTATCTCAAAGAAGGTGAACAAATAGTTGATTTGTTAAACATTATGGGGGCTTATAAATCTTTATTAAAGCTTGAAGATTTAAGAATAGAGAAGGAGGTCAGCAACAATATTAACCGCAAGGTTAATTTTCAGTCTGCTAATCTGAATAAAACAATCTCCGCATCTATAAAGCAGGTTGAGGATATTGATTTTATCAGTAGGACTAAAGGGTTGACATATCTTTCGCCGCCGCTGGAGGAGCTTGCTCGTTTAAGGCTTGAATATCCTGAAATAACGATTAAAGAGCTGGGTGAGAAGCTGTCCGTTCCATTAGGCAAATCAGGAGTAAATCACAGGCTTAGAAAACTGAGTAAGATAGCAGATATAATACGCTTTGAAAACATATAGCATATGCTATGACTATTTATTAAGAGGTGGGTATAACAAATGGTTACTAACACAACAAAAGTAGAGACAAGCCTTGAAGCAAGGCCTGCAGCCCTTTTTGTGCAAACCGCAAGCAAATTTTCTAGCAACATTACTGTTAAAGTGGGCACGAAGACCGTTAATGGAAAAAGCATTATGGGTATGATTTCATTAGGCATTCTTGATGGGCATACGGTTGAGCTCGTGGCTGAAGGCCCGGATGAACAGCAAGCCGTTAACGAATTAAGCAAGTTTTTTAGTGCAATCTAAGCTATAAATTTAAGAAGGGTTATTTTTTAACATGTCTAACGACTATCATGATGATGTTAAAAAGAAAAATACGCTAAAACTAAGGGAATATCTTAAAGAGTTGCCTTCGTTTCTTAGCGTTTTTTTTAGGGGAATTGCTGAGACAACCGCATCGAGGACTAGGATCGGATATGCATACGATTTAAAGATTTTTTTCACGTTTCTTTCTGAAGAAGTCCCTAAATTTGGCGGGAAACATGTGAATGAGTTTACGCTTGAGGATTTAGCCCTTATAACTGTTGATGACATAGAGGAATATGTTGATTATTTGTCATATTATATAAAGCGTGTGAATAATAAAACAATCGAATACCAAAATGAGGAATGCGGAAAATCCAGAAAGATTTCATCAATAAGAACAATGTTTTCTTATTTCTACAAAAAAAGGGTTTTGAAATCTAATCCCTCGGAATTAATTGATATGCCAAAAATCCATGATAAACAAATCATAAGGCTGGAAGTAAACGAAATAGCGAATTTGCTTGATGAAGTCGAAACCGGAGACCATATGACCGAACGGCAGAAAAAAATTCATGAGTATACAAAAAAGCGCGATCTGGCAATAATAACATTATTATTAGGAACGGGTATGCGCGTTTCTGAATGTGTTGGCATAAATATGACTCACTTGGATTTTGATGTCGGTGGAGTTAAGATAACAAGAAAAGGCGGCGACCAAGTAGTGCTTTATTTCGGAGACGAAGTTGAAGAAGCCTTGCTCGATTATCTAGATGAGCGCCAGCAGATAACACCGATTGATGGGCATGAAGATGCTTTGTTTCTGTCTCTTCAGCGCCGCAGGATAACCGATCGCGCTATACAGGTGCTTGTTAAGAAATATGCAAGCTTTGCCGTCGGATTAAAAAAGATATCTCCCCATAAATTAAGAAGTACATACGGAACCAGATTGTATCGCGAAAGCGGAGATATTTATCTGGTTGCCGATGTTTTGGGCCATGCCGACGTTAATACGACGAAAAAGCATTATGCTGCGATAGATGAAGATAAGCGAAGAAGCGCAGCTAAATATATAAGGCTTAGAAAAGATTAGATATGTTATGAGGAGATGGTAGAATGAATAATTTTTGCCGCTTTGCTGTTGGCATTCCGGAAATAAGGGTTGCCGATGTGGGATTTAATGTTAAAAGCATAATCGGCATAATACAACAAGCTGCTGAAAAAAACGTTCAGGCGCTTTTATTCCCTGAGCTTTGTTTAACTGGTGGAACATGCGGAGATTTGTTTTACCAAGAGGATTTGATATGTTCAGTCTCTAAGGCTCTGAGTAATATTGCCGATGCATGTAAAGGTTTTGATGCATTGGTTGTTATAGGGGCTCCGATAAAGGCTTCTGACGGTTATTTATATAATTGCGCTGTTAATATAGTAAACGGCAAGATTGTAGGGATGAAATATAAATCAAAACTTAGCCTGGCGGAAAAACGCTGGTTTTGTGATGGTTCTTTTGATAATTGTGAAAAATTTTTCTATCATAACGAAAAATTTATACCGTTGATGGATAATTTTATATACCGTTTTCATTCGGAACATAATAAAATGCTGTTTAAAGCAGGCGTTGTTTTTGGTGACGATTATAAACAGCCTTTTTGTGATGCGGAAAGTTTAAGCCTTATGGGTGCTAACATTATTTTAAACATGGCATGTTTGAGTGAAACAGCCGGTGGGATTAATGAAAGAAGGAATCTTATTTCCTCCATCTCAAATCGATGTGGCACGGGTTATTTATTTGCTAACTCGGGGTTTGGAGAATCCTCGACTGATTTTATATTTGGCGGTCAAGGCCTTATTTGTGAAAACGGCGAGATTTTAAGCGAGACAAAATCATTTAAAATGGAATCACAAATGATTTTTTATGACTTGGATATTGATTTAATTGATGCGGAACGTATTAGGAGGAGACATTGCTGCGATATAGTGGCTGATGTTCCATTTTTTGAATATAAAATCAAAGCGAATACACCTAAAAAACTTGCAAGGCATATTTCTCAAAATCCGTTTCTGCCTGAGAGTAGCATAGGAAGAGATGAATTTTGCTCCCAAGTATTGGATATGCTATGTGTTGGGACTATCAAACGCTTTAAGCACACAAATTCTCAAAAGCTTGTTGTTGGCGTTTCCGGCGGATTGGACTCTACAATGGCGTTGCTGGTTTCCTATTATTCAAAGAAAAGAATCGGAGAAAGCTTGAGTGATGTTATTGCGATAACAATGCCTGGTTATGGAACAAGCTCAAAAACTTATAATAACGCCGTTAAGCTAATAAAACTTTTGGGGGCTACATTTAAGGAAATACCCATTAGAGACGCTTGCGACGTGCATTTGAAAGACATCGGGCACGATAAACGGCATGATGCGGCTTTTGAAAACTCACAAGCAAGGGAAAGAACGCAAATCCTTATGGATATAGCAAATATGGAAAACGGAATCGTTATCGGAACAGGCGACTTTACAGAGCTTGCTTTAGGCTTTGCCACATATAACGGCGATCACATGAGCAATTATTGCGTTAATGGGAACCTTCCTAAGACGGTTATACGTGAGATTATACGCTGGATTGGCAACAGGGAAGACATGCCGAATGAAGCAAAAGAGATTTTTGATAGCATAATAAATACGCCTATTAGCCCGGAGCTTCTGCCAACAGACGAAGCCGGAGAGATAAAACAGCGCACAGAGGATATTGTTGGTTCGTATGAACTGAATGATTTTATTTTGTATTATGCTTTAAAATATGGGTTCTCCAGAGAAAAAATTGCTTTTATGATAAGTCATGCTTTTGCAGGAAAGTATTCCGAAGTTCAAATATCGAGCGGATTAGATAACTTTTATAGACGATTTATTACTCAGCAGTTTAAGCGTTCATGTATGCCGGATGGGCCAGCCGTTTACGATTTTGGGTTTTCACCAAGAGGCGGCTTTATGGCGCCAAGTGATGCAGGATATAGCGTTTGGGTTAATAAATAAAAATTTATGTGTTGAATAATTAATACTTTTATGATAGAATCTTTTTTGTACTATTTATCCAATGTTCGGAAACCAAACGAAGCTTTTTGTTTCGTAGGCATCTCCGGCCGTTTCTTAACATTTGGGGAGTTTACAATTATAATTTTAGGAGGGATTTTACATGGCTTATGACAAACAAGCTGTAATCGCGAAATTCGCAAGAAAGGAAAACGACACCGGTTCTCCCGAGGTTCAAGTGGCTCTTTTGACAGCCAGAATTAATTATCTTACTGAACATTTGAAGATTCATAAAAAGGATCATCACTCAAGGCGTGGCTTGCTTAAAATGGTTGGTCAAAGAAAAGGCCTGTTGAACTACATTAAGAAGAATGACATTGTTAAATACCGCGACCTTATCGCTGAGTTAGGTTTAAGAAAGTAGTATAGTTGTTCCGATACTTCGTTTTTCGGAATCGTAAAAAAAGGAGATACTTATGTTTAGAACTTACTCAATGGATTTAGCAGGTCGTAAGCTTTCTGTTGAAATAGGAAGGGTTGCAGAGCTGGCCAATGGGGCAGCTATTGTTAGATACGGCGATACCGTTGTTCTCGTTGCTGTTACGGCTTCTCAAAAGCCAAGGCAAGGGGTGGACTTTTTTCCGTTAAGCATTGATTATGAGGAAAAACTATATTCTGTCGGCAGAATACCTGGAGGTTTTATAAAACGCGAAGGTAGGCCAACGGAGAAAGCTATTCTTACGTCCAGGCTTATTGACAGACCGATTCGTCCGCTTTTCCCTAAGGACTACAGGAATGACGTTGCTCTTGTGGCAACTGTGCTTTCTGTTGATCAGGACTGTAGCTCAGAAATAGCTGCTATGATTGGTTCTTCGCTCGTTTTAGCCATTTCGGATATACCTTTTAAAGGGCCGACTGGCGCTGTAAGCGTTGGATTGGTTGGCGATGAGTTGATTATTAATCCTACGGCGTCTCAAAGAGAGGTTAGCCGCCTGACACTTACCGTTGCTTCTACTAAGAAAAAGGTAATGATGATTGAAGCCGCTGCGGACGAACTTTCAAATGAATTGATGCATAAGGCCATTATGTTTGGCCATGCGGAAAACATAAAAATAGTAGAATTTATTGAGGATATAGTCGCTAAAGAAGGTAAAGCAAAGGCTGCATACGAGGAGCATGGCGTTCCTGATGATGTTAAGGCAAAAATCAGGGAGCTTGTTAGTTCCGAACGTATGGAAGAAGCCGTCTTTACTGACATGAAGCAGGAGCGCGATGCAAAGGTTTCTGCAATAACTGACGAGGTTATGGCTGCTATGCTGGAAAGCTATGACGGAGACGATGCAGCGGGCTATGCTGCAATTATTGGCGAAGGCATTTACGCCTATGAAAAAGAAACCGTAAGACGCATGATTTTGCGTGAGCATAAACGCCCGGATGGCAGAAAACTTGATGAAATACGCAAGCTTTCCGCTGAGGTTGATATTTTGCCGAGAACCCACGGTTCTGCATTATTCTCCCGTGGTCAAACTCAAGTTCTTACCATAACTACGCTTGGTTCAATCGGAGAGGTTCAGCGTTTGGACGGACTTGACGAGTTGGAAGTAAATAAACGCTATATGCACCATTATAATTTCCCAAGCTATTCTGTTGGAGAAACTAAGCCTTCCAGAGGCCCAGGGCGCAGAGAAATCGGCCATGGAGCATTGGCCGAAAAGGCATTAGTGCCGGTTATTCCTAGCGAAGCTGATTTTCCATATGCGATACGCCTTGTTTCTGAGGTTTTAAGCTCAAACGGTTCAACTTCTCAGGGAAGTGTTTGCGCTTCAACGCTTTCACTTATGGCTGCCGGCGTTCCTTTAAAACGCCCTGTTGCGGGCATTTCTGTGGGTCTTGTGACCGGTGAAAACGACGATGATTTTGTTTTATTAACGGATATCCAAGGTCTGGAAGACTTTTTCGGCGATATGGACTTTAAGGTAGCCGGAACCCATGAAGGCATAACCGCCATACAAATGGATATCAAGATAGACGGTCTTACGCCTGAAATCATAAGGCAAGCCTTAGACGATACAAAACGCTCTAGAACGTATATACTAGACGAGATTATGTTAAAAGCTATTCCTGTTCACAGAGATGTGCTTTCGCCATACGCTCCTAAGATTGCGCTTGTTTCCATTAATCCGGAAAAGATTTCAGAGGTTATCGGCGCAAGGGGCAAGGTTATTAACAGGATTATTGACGAATCCGGAGTATCAAAGATTGATACAGAGGATGACGGCAGAATCTTTATTTGTGGCAATGACCAAGCCAGTATACAAAGGGCTGTGGATATGATAAATGCTATAGCCAATGACCCAGAGGTCGGTAAGATATATACAGGCAAGGTTACTAAAATAATTGCTATCGGAGCTTTCGTTGAGATTGCGCCGGAAAAGGAAGGCCTTGTGCATATTTCCAAGATATCCAAAACGCGTGTTGCTAAGGTTGAGGATGTTCTTACTGAAGGCGACGTTGTTAACGTTAAGCTTATGGAAATAGATAGTCAAGGCAGACTTAATCTTTCTATTAAAGATGCTGTTGTTCAATAAAAATTATCAAAGGCAAGCCTTAATGGTTTGCCTTTAATTATAATATATTAAAACTTGGGTGGCTTAAATAAGCTTTCCCAATCCTTTAAAAAAAGCAAAAAGGGGATAGTCTATGTTTAATGTTATCACTTTGCCAAACGGCGTTAGAATTGTTTTGGAAAGAATGCCTTTTGTACGCTCGATTTCCCTTGGGCTTTGGGTGCGTAATGGTTCTCGGAATGAGACAGCAGAGACCAACGGTATCTCGCATTTTATTGAGCATATGCTTTTTAAAGGCACAGAAAACCGAACCGCTAAGAACATTGCAGACGAAATGGATGCCATTGGCGGCCAGCTTAACGCTTACACCGCCAAGGAATATACAACGTACTATACAAGGGTTTTGGATAATCATTTTGACATTGCCCTGGATATTTTTGCAGATATGTTCTTTAATTCCAAGTTTGATGACGTTGAAATAGAAAAAGAGCGCAATGTTATTGCTGAGGAAATAAACATGTATAAGGATACGCCGGAGGATTTGGTGCATGACATTATGCAGGGCGCAGTTTGGGAGGATGATGCATTGGGCTTTCCTATCCTTGGAACGGCTGAATCAATTTCGGGATTTAACCACAAGACTTTTGTGGATTATTATAAAAACAATTATTGCCCTGAAAATACAGTTATAGCTGTTTCTGGGAATTTTGACGAGGATGTTATAATAAAAAAGCTTGAAAAATATTTTTTGGATTTTAGGAGAGACTCAGTTTATAAGCCGCTGGATTTCAAAAACAGCTTTAAGCCTAGTGTTGTTACGCATCAGAAAGATATTGAGCAGCTTCATCTTTGTATTGCCTTTCCCGGGGTCGAAACAGGTTCTGCCAAAACATATGATTTGGCGGTGCTAAATACTATGTTTGGCGGTGGAATGAGTTCGCGCCTTTTCCAAAACGTTCGAGAGGATAGAGGGCTTGCGTACTCTATATATTCATATAATTCGAGCTATACAAAAACAGGGATTATGTCTATCTATGCGGCTTTAAATATAGAGCAGGCAGAGGAAGCCATAAAACTTATTATTGAAGAAACTCAAAAAATATCAGCTGAAAAAATTGATGAAAAGTTACTGCGAAACACAAAGGAACAGTTAAAAAGCAATTTTCTGTTAAGCTTGGAAAGCACATCCAGCAGGATGACCCATATAGGTAGGGCAGAGCTTCTTTTAAGAAAGATACTAACGCCGGACGAGATTGTCGCAAAAATAGATTCCGTAACGATTGATAGTATTCATGAGCTAAGCAATAAGATGTTTCGGCTTAAAAACTTGAGCTTATCCGCTGTAGGAAAGATTGATGGCTCGGGACTTGATTTTTCGGAGATGGTGAAAAATGTCAGAAAATAAATTTTATATTTGCAAGACTGAGGATGCAGCTGACTTACCGCTTCCTTCTTATATGACAGAGGGTTCGGCCGGTATGGATTTATATGCAAATGTGCATAATGACGTTTGCATTATACCCGGTGAAATTATCGCTGTTCCAACGGGCATAAAGATATCCCTTCCTGTTGATTTTGAAGCCCAAATAAGGCCAAGAAGCGGTTTGGCATTTAAGCACGGCATATCTATGATAAATTCTATAGGCACGATTGATGCTGATTTTCGTGGCGAAGTCAAGGTACTGCTTATTAATCATGGTAAACAGCCTTTCACTGTTAGCAGAGGTGATAGGATAGCCCAAATGATTATTAACAGGATAGAGCGAATAAAATGGGATATAGTGCAACAACTTGATGAGACAAAGCGAGGTGAGGGTGGCTTTGGGCACACTGGTGTTTAAAGAAATTCATTCGCAAACCCACTTATTCCGTTTGAAGCTACATGATTTATTAGCTCATGCTCTGTTATTCTCTTTTTTATTATTCCATCTTTTGAGATAAGAAAAATAAAATAATAATCCCAGCATATTTTATGAATCATTTCTTTTATTTCAACAGCTTCGGTTAGTATTATTGTTCTTATAGGCATTTGCTTTTTAAGCGGAAGCTTGTTATTTTTTATTATTATGTTTTTATAAAACTCCAGCGTCATATGGAGATATTCCGTTTTGCAAATCTTTCTCAAATAAAATCCAATACAAATGAGGCTGATGTTAAACGGATATAAGACAACTTGGATAAACCCAAGAAAAATAATGACACCACTCATAAACTTGCTAAAAGAAAGAACTGCTTTGTTTGAAGGCATTATACCGATTTTATTTGAAAGCATATGCAAAATAAGCCTGCCACCATCCAATGGGTAAATAGGAATCAGGTTAAACACGCCTATGACTATGTTTGCAAGTTTAAAGAAACTGTCATGCGGCGCTATTGTTGACATTATTAAAAAAATAAGTATATTTATCATTGGTCCGCCTGCTATAACGGCGGCTTTTTTGATAAAAGAAAGTGAATCCATATCTTTTATAGTTGCTGCTTCGCCCATAGGTGTTATTGATATTTTTTCAACTGAAAGCCCGAAGATTTTAGCTATCATTATATGGGTCATTTCATGTATTGTAACTGTCAAAAACAGAATAAAAAATTGCTCTAAATAGTCTAGAGCAATCATTATACTCATAACAACAAAAAACGATATGTAAAGCTGTATTGTCACAGATTTAAATTTAAACGACATCAAAAAAGCGTCTCTCCTTTTTTGAAATAATCATTCTTAGCGCTTAGCTAACGGATCCACCGCAACGCCATCTTTATAAACTCCAAAATGCAGATGCGGCCCTGTAGTTAACCCGGTGTCACCAGTTTTTGCAATCGACTGACCTTTTGCTATTTTATCACCTTCGTTAACCAATACACTCTCTAAATGAGCATACATAATGACATATCCGTTTTTTGTTTCGTATTTTAAATAGTTTCCGTATGTTTTCGAAATACCTGTATTAATAACTACGCCGTCATCAACTGCAACGGCATTTGTTCCCTTATCCGTGGCTATATCAATACCCTCATGATTTTCGTCTACATTTAATACAGGATTAGTTCTTTCCCCAAAGTATGATGTTATGACACCATCTAAAGGTTTAATCCAATTGTTTGTTTCCTTTGGTGCTCCGATATTAGGCTCTAATTCGGAGCCAACTAGTTTTTTGGGGTACCCGCGGATTGTTGTTGATTTATTTGTTGTAATATATCCTCGTCTATTCTAAAATCATTGTCATTTATATCAAATTGAGAATTTGTGGACGTATCGACTGCCTGGGGAATTTCGCCTCCTGTTTCTGGGATAGATATATTTTCCGCAGGCATATTGATGGTTTCCGTTTGGTTCTGCTCAGTTTCTATCATGTTTTCAATAGCTGTATCATCTTTTATTTGAGGTGTTGACTCAAACATACCCGATAAGGCACCACTAACACCGTTTTTTATTGATTCGAATGAAACATTATCTGATATTGCATAGCTTAAAGTGCTTGAAAATCTTTTGGTTAGATCAGTATTAATAACCTTTACTGCTAATATCGCAGCCAGAATAATTCCACAGACTATGCACTGCATAATAAATCTTTCTTTAAACGTCATGCTTGTGTCGTGTGTTTTCGAACGGCTCTGATAATTGCTTACAACCCTTCTTGTTAAAGGACGAGAAATCTCCGTTCTTCTTGTCGTATAGTTTTCCATTTAAAAGTCCTCCTTTTGTTCTCTTAAATATATATAGTGATTTTTAATATAATATATATTAGAGGATATGATGATTTATACATAATATATCAGTTTTGTTGACGGCTTGTTTTTGATGGTTTATAATTCTATTTATTATTGGGAGGTGTAAGTATGGGTTCTAAGGAAAAGTTTGCTTTAATTTTATCCATTGTTTCATTAGCTGCATGTTGCTTGAGTTTTTTTATAGTGACTTTTATATTAAACAAGAATATAGATTCCTCAGTTAATTTTATGCCTACGGAATCAAGCATTGTTAGCGATTCTTATGATATTAATAAAAATACTGATGCGCATCCGACTCAAACAAAGCCTACAGAACTACCAACACCAAAACCACCGGAGATTTATAATGCAGGCCTAACGGCTGTTGGCGATATAATGTTACACAGTTATCAGCTTAATAATGCGTATGATAAAAATACCGATTCATATGATTTTAATTATTCGTTTCAAAACATAACGAAATATCTAAACAATTCTGATATGACTGTAGGTAATCTTGAAACGGTTTTCGGAGGAAAGGAAACAGGATATACGGATTATCCTGTTTTTAATGCACCGGACGAATTCGCTGATGCGATAAAAAATGCTGGATTTAATCTGCTTACCACAGCAAATAACCACTGTAACGATAGGCGTGAAAATGGCATTTTGCGCACGATAGAAAAGCTGGATGATTTGGAAATAGGGCATTTTGGAACTTACTCATCTCAGGAATCTAGGGACTCTGTTTTTATAAAAGAGATTAATAATATTAAATTTGCTTTTTTGTCATACACCTATGGAACAAACGGTTTGCCGCTAACTAAAGGCAAGGATTATTTAGCTAATGTGATGAGTGAAGAATTAATTAAAGCGGATATACAAAAAGCCAAGACACACAACCCAGATTTTATAATAGTTATGCCGCATATGGGAAATGAATATGAAACATATCCAAAGGATGTCTTTAAAAACTGGATATATCTGATGCTTAGAAGCGGAGCGGATATTGTTTTGGCCAGCCATCCGCATGTTTTGCAACCGGCGGAATATGTTACTGTTACTGAATCAGATGGCTCTACAAGGGATTGTTTCGTTACTTATTCTCTGGGTAATTTTATATCTTCGCAAAGAACCATCCCAAGAGACGCAGGTGTTATTTTTAATCTTAATTTCGAAAAAACGGAAGGGCAAAAAGCTATTTTAAAGAAAGTTTCTTATATACCGACATGGGTTAAATTCGTAAATGCCAAAGGCAGTTATGACATAACCGTTTTATCTGTTTATGATACACTCATGGCACATCAAAATGGAGAGGATGTTGATTTGCGGCAGAAGGATATTGAAAGGCTGAAAAAAGTCCATAGTGAGGCTGCTAAGATTTTTCTAAAGAAAGATGTTTCTTTAAACGAAATTAAAAATGAATATGTTCTCGAAAAGAATGAAGATAATAGTGTTATAATAAAATAATAACAATGTATCTTGCTTTCATCAGTTATTATTTTAACAATTTTTTTTAAAAAAGTATGTAATATTTCTTGTTTTTATGTTATACTATTTCCATGGCTTGCCAATACTAAAGTTGGACAAGATTATTATTTTTATACGGGAGGATTTATCAATGATTAAAGTAGGTATTAATGGTTTTGGGCGTATAGGCCGCCTTGTTTTCCGTGCTTCTGTTGAAAGAGATAACGTTCAAGTAGTTGCAATAAACGATCCGTTTATTGACCTTAACTACATGGTTTATATGCTTCAATATGACTCTGTTCACGGTCGTTTTAAAGGCGACATCGCTATCTCTGGAGACAAGCTTGTTGTTAACGGCAAAGAAATCTCTGTTTTCGCATGCAAAGACCCAGAAGAAATTCCTTGGGGTCAAGCTGGCGCTGATTATGTTGTAGAATCAACAGGCGTTTTCACAACTGTTGAGGGCGCTTCCAAACACCTTAAAGGCGGCGCAAAGAAAGTTGTTATTTCTGCTCCTTCAAAAGATGCACGCATGTTTGTTATGGGCGTTAATAACAACGAATATACAAAAGACTTAACAATAGTTTCTAATGCTTCTTGCACAACTAACTGCCTTGCTCCTTTAGCAAAGGTTATTAATGATAAATACGGTATCGTTGAAGGTTTAATGAGCACTGTTCATGCTACAACAGCTACTCAAAAGACTGTTGACGGTCCTTCAAAGAAAGACTGGAGAGGCGGACGCGCTGCTGCTGCTAACATCATTCCTTCATCAACTGGCGCTGCAAAAGCAGTTGGCGAAGTTATTCCAGAGTTAAAAGGAAAACTTACTGGTATGGCTTTCCGTGTTCCAACTATCAACGTTTCTGTTGTTGACCTTACTGTTAAACTTGCTAAGGCTGCTTCCTATGACGAAATCAAAGCTACTGTTAAAGCCGCTTCTGAAAACGAGCTTAAAGGTATCCTTGGTTACACTGAAGACGCTGTTGTTTCTTCAGACTTCATTGGCGAATACTGCACATCCGTATTTGATGCAACCGCAGGTATCGCATTGAACGACACATTTGTTAAATTAGTTACTTGGTATGACAACGAATGGGGCTATTCCAACAAAGTTGTTGATTTAATAGCTCATATGTATGGTGTAGACAACAAATAATTTATTGCAATAAAAGGGGCTTCTTGCCCCTTTTTGTTCTTTTAAACGCAAAATAGCGCCTGAATCATCGGTTTTATAAAAGATGATTTAGGCGCTGTTTTTATGACGATTAGCAGATATAGCCTAATCGTCTCCACGTAACAAGTTTTCCGCGTAATCCCGTAAGCTTTCGAGAGAATTAACATTATCCCCTCTTTGACTAATCATTTCTTTAACATACTGCGGCAGGGATGAATAGTATTGCCCAGCCTCACTGTTGCTTTGAATAAGCTCGTCTAATCCGCTGTATTTTTGCGACATAAAAATACCTCCTGATAATGTTTTTCATTATATATGATTAACATTATCAGGAAGGCTTATACATAGCTTATTCAGCGTCTTTATTTCTTATTTCAACCCTTTTGATTTTTCCGCTTATTGTTTTCGGAAGTTCTGATACAAACTCAACAACGCGTGGGTATTTGTATGGAGCTGTTTGGTTTTTAACGTGATTTTGAAGCTCCTTAATCAGTTCGTCAGATGGTTCGAAGCCTTTTTTAAGAACAATCGTGGCTTTTACGTTAAAACCACGAACAGGATCTGGAACGCCGGTAACAGCTACTTCCAAAACAGCTGGATGTTCCATCAAAACGCTCTCAACCTCAAATGGACCAATACGGTATCCGGAGGATTTTATTATGTCGTCATTGCGGCCAACATACCATATGAAGCCGTGTTCATCTTTATATGCGGTGTCACCAGAATGATACAGGCCGTCATGCCAAGCAATTTCTGTGGCTTCGGCATTTCTGTAGTATTCGGTGAAAAGGCCGAAAGGCTTGTTTTCATGATCAGCACGAATACATACTTCTCCGATTACGCCGGGATCTGTTTCATTACCATCTTCATCGGCTATTATCATATCATAACCCGGTGATGGCAAGCCCATAGAACCGGGAATAGGTTTTGTAAACGGATACAGCGTAGAGCAAGAGAGTGTGGTTTCTGTCTGTCCAAAGCCTTCGTATATTTCTAAGCCTGTGTATTTCTTCCATTGGGAGAATATCTCAGGATTCAGGGCTTCTCCCGCTGCGGTACAGTGCTTTAAGGATGAAAGATCGTATTTTTCAAGCCCCTCGTTAAGCAAAAATCTGTACATAGTCGGAGGAACACAGAAGGTTGTTATTTTATATTTTTCAAGCATACGCAGGATATCTGCTGGGTTAAACTTTTCAAAATCGTATACGAAAACTGCTGTTTCGGCAAGCCATTGGCCGTATAATTTACCCCAAAGGGATTTGCCCCAGCCTGTATCTGAAATCGTAAAATGAATACCGTCCGGCTCGCCTCTGTGCCAGAAAACGCCTGTTAGTATATGGCCAAGGGCATAAGTAAAATCTTGAGCAACCATTTTTGGATAGCCTGTAGTTCCTGAGGAAAACAGCATAAGCATAGTATCATCTTTTTTGGTAGCTTCGTCACCGGTTGGGCGAACCCAAACGTCTGAAGCGGCTTCAATACCTGCCTCTAAATCTATCCAGCCTTCGCCGGCGTCCTTGTGCTTTGAAACAAGTTTAAGCTCAATTGTACCACATTCTGGCAAAGCTTCGTCAAAATGCCTTGTGCATTCGTTATCCCCGGTAATAACAGCCATCTTTATGCCGCCTGCATTGCAGCGATAAACATA
This sequence comes from uncultured Defluviitaleaceae bacterium, assembly GCA_964449985.1. Taxonomy (GTDB): domain Bacteria; phylum Bacillota; class Clostridia; order Lachnospirales; family WRAX01; genus CAYVCG01. The sequence continues at coordinate 6,493 of CAYVCG010000028.1, read as the reverse complement.
GTCCTTAGCTGTTAACAAATGTGTAGCAGGGATAGGAATAGCCCCAATCTTATGCAAAGCCATCATGCAATACCAGAACAAATAGCTGCGTTTTAAAACAAGCAATACATAATCGCCTTTTTTTATACCGAGGGATTTGAAAAAGTTGGCTGTTTTATTAGAGTAACGAACCATATCGGAAAAAGTAAATCTTCTTTCCTCTTCATCGTTTCCTACCCAAACCATACAAAGTTTATCCGGTTTTTTCGAACCTAAATAATCCAATACGTCATAGGCAAAATTAAAATCATCATCGCATGTAATTTTATAGTTTTTGTAAAGATCTTCAAGAGAAGAAAAACTGTCCCTGGATCTTCCAACATATTTCTCGTATAGTGGCATATTATCCGCTCCTTAAATTGTGTATAGCGGCGTGTTTTATAACACGACCGAAATAAACTGGGCCGCTTTATCATTAAGGGCCGTCATAGCGTGCGGTATTCCGGAATTGAAATAAATGCTGTCGCCTTGATTTAACGTATAGATCATTTCACCTATATAAAACTTCATGTTTCCGTTAACCATATAAATAAATTCCTGGCCTTCATGGGCGTTAAGTGTTGGTGCGTTGTCTTCCTTTGGCTCTACCGTTACCATAAACGGTTCGGCTTTTTTATTTCGGAACGTAAAAGCCAAATGCTTATAGTCATAAGCCTTGCGGCGGGAAATATCATACCCTTCGCCGCTTCTGACAAGGCAGCATGTGGAAAGCTTGGGGGATTCTCCGCTCATAATGTCCAACACGTCTACTCCGAGAACGTTCGCAGCGTTGTATAAAAAGCTAAAGGAAAAATCCTTTTCGCCTTTTTCGTATGCTATATAGTCTTTAAGCGTAGTTCCTGTTTTTGTAGCCATGTCTTCACATGTAATGTCCATAATTTCGCGCAAGGTGGATAATCTCACGCCAATTTCCATAAGTTGCTCAGTCATTTTTAATACCCCTTCCGTTCAATTAAATAGATATGCGGTTCGGTAAAATGATTTATTTATATTCATAGCCGATTTCTATGGCTTTTAGATTTAAATCAAAAAGTTTTTGTTTTCTTTCGGATATAACATGCTTCATGGCTTCGAGAATGTCGTCATGAGAGCAGATACCTGTTTCACGAATGGTTTTGCCGATTATAACCATATTGGCAAGGCCGTTTAATCCATTTTCATCCGCCAATTTTGTTGCTGGGATATAGAAGTTTTCAACGTCTGTTCTAACAGCTTTTCTTGGTATTAAAGATGAATCAATGAACACCTTTGAACCTTCCTCGCACTTGCCTTCAAACAAATCAAAAGAAGGCAGGTTTAAGGCTACTAATATATTGGGATAAGTAACGATTGGGGAGCCAACAGGAGAATCGCTGATAATAACGCTACAGTTTGCTGTTCCGCCGCGCATTTCCGGACCGTAAGACGGAAGCCAGCTAACTTGCTTATCGTTTATCATGCCAGTATAAACCAAGAATTTTCCTGTAAATAGGATACCCTGGCCGCCAAAACCGGCTATTAAAATTTTTGCTGTATCCAATTTTTTATCTAATTCCACGCTCATTTGTCCGCCTCCAAGTCTTTATCTTTGTAAACGCCCAAAGGATAGAATGGCATCATGTTTTCTCTAAGCCAATCCAGAGATTTAACAGGATCAAGGCCCCAGTTCGTCGGGCAGGTTGATAGCACCTCAACTATAGAGAAGCCTTTGTTTGCAATCTGGTTTTCGAACGCTTTTTTAATGGCTTTTTTAGTAGCTTTAACATTTTTAACGCTGTCTACAGAAACACGCTCTGCGTAATAAGTGCCTTCCAAAGTAGAAAGCATTTCACAAACCCGAATCGGGTATCCGGCTGTTTGAACATTGCGGCCAAATGGAGTCGTTTGGGTTACTTGGCCGGGAAGTGTTGTTGGAGCCATTTGCCCACCAGTCATGCCGTATATAGCGTTATTAACGAATATAACAGTAATATTTTCGCTGCGATTTGCCGAGTGAATAGTTTCGGCGGTTCCTATAGCAGCTAAATCACCGTCTCCTTGGTACGTAAAAACAATATTCTCCGGCTTTGCGCGTTTAATGCCAGTAGCAACAGCAGGAGCGCGACCATGAGGCGCCTGCACCATATCGCATTCAAAATAGTTATAAGCTAAAACGGAACAACCAACAGGCGCAATGCCGACAGCTTTTCCCGTAACATTCAATTCATCAAGTGTTTCAGCAATAAGCCTGTGAATAATCCCGTGTGTGCATCCCGGGCAATAGTGAAGCACATCAGGCGACATTGCTTTTGGTTTTTCAAAAACAACCATTAGTTAAGCCCTCCCATCACAGATTCGATTTTTTCAAGAATTTCTTCCGGCTCAGGAACCATTCCGCCGGTTCTGTTGCATAAGTAAACGGGTTTTTTGCAGCGGATCGAAAGCTCTATATCTTCGATCATCTGACCCATGCTCATTTCCACGGAAATAAAGGCTTTTGCTGTGTCTGCAAGCTTTGACAAAACATCTTTTGGGAAAGGCCATAACGTTATAGGGCGAAGCAAACCGACTTTTAAGCCTTTTTTACGTGCTGCTGCGATTGCGTTTTTACTTACGCGGGATGTGGCACCATATGCGACTAAGACTATGTCTGCATCATCTGTCATATATTCTTCATACATTGTCTCGTTTTGTTTTACTACATCGTATCTTGCAAATCGTTCGAAATTAAGCCTTTCTAATTCCTCGGGCTTTAAAAATAGAGAGTTTACGATATTCTTTTTACGGTTTCCGCCTGTTCCTGTAACCGCCCAATCCTTTGTTGAAAGGTCAGCATCGTATTCTTCGTTTAAAATGGCAGGCTCCATCATTTGGCCAAGGATACCGTCTGCAAGCAGCATAACTGTCATACGGTATTTATCAGCCAAATCAAATGCTTTTGCTGTGAGATCAACCATTTCCTGAACGCTGTTTGGCGCAAGAACGATTAAATGGAAATCACCGTGGCCAGAAGAACGGGTGGCAAGAAAATAATCCGCCTGGGATGGCTGTATGCCTCCAAGACCCGGGCCGCCTCTTTGAATGTTAATAATAACTGCAGGAAGATCACACCCGGCAAGATATGACAAACCCTCACTTTTAAGCGCTATTCCCGGGCTGGACGAAGATGTCAGAACCCTTGCGCCGGCAGCTGATGCACCAATAACCATATTTATTGCTCCGATTTCGCTTTCAGCCTGCAAATATGTACCTCCAACCGCTTCCATACGTCTTGACATGTATGCGGCAACCTCTGTTTGAGGGGTTATAGGGTATCCAAAAAAATAGCGGCAGCCGGATCTGATAGCTGCCTCTGCAATAGCTTCATTTCCTTTCATTAATACCTTATTCACAATTTTTCCTCCCGTAAATATCTATTTTTCAACCGTTATAACAGCGTCCGGACACATCATAGCACAAAATGCGCAAGCAATGCATTTGCCCTGATCTGTTATTGTCGCGGGGTGAAACCCTTTAGCGTTCATTTCTTCTTTAGCAAGCTCAATGATTTTTTTTGGGCAGGCACCAACGCAAAGAGAGCAACCCTTGCATCTATCCACCTCAAAGCTAACTTTTGCCATTTTAAACCCTCCAAATATTTTTTGTCATAATTTTTATTGGAAATAGATTAGGAATTTTATTGTTAAGTTCGCTATAAATGTCTTCTTTAACAGACGTAAAGCAAACGGGCAACCCAGTTTTTTTTGCAATCTCATCAACATATGAGCAGGACTCTAAAATATCTATAGCAGATGTTTCCGGGCCAAGATTTGAGTTATTTACTATTCCGTTAAACTTAAATCCAGCGGCTTTCTCCATTTCGTGCATAACCGAAATTACATCCTTGCCGGTTGTTGTAAGAGGACGATAACAATTTACAACTAATAACATAGAGATATCCGCTTCCTCAGCCATTCTATCAGCATATCTACCCAAAGCCAAAGCGCCTCTGTCGTCTCCGCCAACGTCTACAACAGCTCTGCAAGCCTTGTCATCAAAAATCCTTATGGCATCTGGGGGCATAGCGGGGACATCGAGATTTGAATTGGCAAAAACCGAAGAAATCATATTAACCCCAGCTTTTTGCAACACATCTAAGCTATCTTTTGAGCGAAAATACGGATTTACTATATCCAAATCCGCTACAACCACATCTGCGTATTTTCTTTTTAAAAAGAGAGCATAATTAACGGCGAGATTAGTCTTCCCGCTGCCATAATGCCCTGCGAAAATAGTTACTCTTGCTTCATTCATATGTAATGGTCGCCTACTTTTTTAGCATAGTTAAAACATTGACAATACCCATATGATAGCAAAAATACACTAACAATGCAACCAAAAATATAAAAAAACTTTTGGGATTTAAATGGATTATTATAGCAAATTGTAACAATTTGGAATAATAAAGTTCTATATAGACAAAATTTGCGCGGTATAGATTAAAATTATTTTTTTGAATGAAAAAAACGCTTGACAAATCACATTTTAAATGCTATTTTAATATCATGTATTAGCACTCACATCAAACGAGTGCTAACAAAAGCCTTGCTGTTGAGTATAATGATTAGAAAGCCTGTGATGGTTATGCTGAATGATAGAAAATTAAAAATTTTGGAGGCAATAATAAACGACTACATTTTGACGGCGGAGCCAATCGGTTCGCGGACTATTGCAAAGAAATATAACATGGGCATAAGCTCCGCGACTATCCGCAACGAAATGAGTGATCTTGAGGAAATGGGTTTTATAATACAGCCTCATGCCTCTGCTGGAAGGGTGCCGTCTGATAAGGGTTATCGCTTGTATGTGGACAGTCTTATGCAAAGCAGAGAACTGACACAAGAGCAGATTGATTTCATTAATAATATTATTTTTAACAACATAAATCAAATTGATTATTTAATGAAAGAGACTGCAAAAGCGATTGCTTTTTTGACAAACTATACAACAATAGTTTCTGAGCCAAGCATAAGCAAGACAAAGATAAAGCATCTTCAAGTTCTGCCCCTTGATGAGAATGCTATATTGCTGGTTGTTATAACTGATTCGAAGGCAGTTAAAAACAAAATACTAAAAGTTAAGGATGTTCCTAACACCGATGCTCTTTTAATGATTTCCAACATTTTGAACAACAAGCTTTCTAATGTTGAACCTTCAAAAATTAATAATGAGTTGTTGGAAGATCTTAAAAATGACCTTGGTGAATACGGTTATATGGCTCTTGCTATTATAGAAAGCATACTAAACATTGTTTCGTATGAGGAAAACAGACAGATCTATACGAGCGGCGTTAAAAATATACTTGCCTTTCCAGAGTTTAGCGATTTGGATAAAGCAAGGGCATTGTTTAATGCATTGGAAGAGAAGGACGTACTTATCACATTGCTTGATAATGACGGCGGCGAAAGCATAAAAATAGTCATAGGTTCGGAAAATGATGTGGAACATATGCAGGGTTGCAGCATTATTAAAGCCAATTATAATTTTGGCGATCAAGCGCATGGCAGCATAGGCATTATCGGGCCCACAAGAATGGATTATCCACAGGTGGTTGCTGTCTTAAATGGCATTGTTAAAAATATAAATAGATTGCTTTATTCAATATTATAGATGTCGGAAGGGGTACTTTTAAAAATGGATTCCAAAGAAAATGCAAATGATATAAGCGTTCATAAAAGCTTTACAGAAAAGGTCAAAAAATTTAAAAAGTCGATTGATATGGAGATTGAAAGCGAGATTGATTTGGAAAGCGATACGAATGCTGAAGATGAAGTAGCTGAAACAGAAGCTGCTGTTGATAAGCTGAAAGAGGAATTGGAAGAAGCGAAAAAACTCAGCGTGGATTACTTGGATAAGCTAAGGCGGAACATGGCCGAATTTGATAATTTCAGAAAGCGTACCGCAAAAGAAAAGGCTGGTATGTATGACGAAGGCGTTTCGGACTCATTTGAAAAGCTTATACCTGTGTTGGACAATTTTGAGCTCGCTCTAAACGCCGCTGCAAATAAAGAGGATAATTTTTATAAAGGCGTTGAGATGATTTGCAAACAGCTTCAGACGGTTATGCTGGATTCCGGCGTTGAAGAAATACAAGCTTTGGGTTGCAAGTTTGACCCCAATCTCCATAACGCTGTTGTCCATACAACAGACCCGGCGTTTGGCGAAAACGAAATTATTGAAGAAATGCGTAAGGGATATAAATATAAGGAAAAGGTTTTAAGATATAGTATGGTTAAGGTAGCAAATTAGGTAGCAAATTAGATTTTTTACTCAGACATTTATTATTTTAATTATAGTTGGATGGAGGAATTAATATGGGTAAAATTATTGGTATTGACTTAGGAACAACAAATTCATGTGTAGCAGTTATGGAAGGTGGCCAGCCTGTTGTTATATCAAACAGCGAAGGTGCAAGAACAACCCCTTCTGTCGTTGCATTTACTAAAACAGGCGAGCG
>CAYVCG010000027.1:19805-28369 GCA_964449985.1 uncultured Defluviitaleaceae bacterium | reverse complement strand
GCTTCCTCTCTGTTAGCAGAGTCGAATGGTTTACTCTTATAATCATCATCGTTCAGTTCATAAGGATACATATAAAAAAGCTCCTCTCAACAATTATTTTCGCCTTGTTCAAGCTATTTTTAGGCCGTATTATATTACATCTTATGCAGCCATAATTCATTGTGAAACTAAGTAAAGGTTGGCTAATTCAAAAATTTCGTAAAAAATTTATCGCAAGCGACAAATGGCTGGAATATAAAAAGAAACGACCGTAGTTTTTTAGGCTACGGCCGTTTTTATAGGGTTAATAACATTATTTAATTGCTTCAATGCTATTTAGGATTTTATAGATTTTGTTTTGATTGAATTGGCAGAAGTATAATTCGCTCATCAATGCAGTGGATATAAAAGTTGTACCGTTTACTTTAAATATGTTAACTTGCAAATAGGAACCGTTACCAAATATTTCTGCATAATAGATATACTCTGCTTCTTCATTTTTTATTTTGTTAGATAGTTTGTCGCTTATCACCTTAACTTCTCTGGAGGCTGAAATTTCTTTGATATAGTCATCAATGGATTCATCAGGTTTGATAGTTCTTATTGTGATATATGATGAAGTAGAGTTATCAATATAGGATGAGTTATCATAATAACGAGTCCAACTTGATGGAACAGAAATCTTATATTTATCGGTCTTGTTTTCATAGGTAGTTAAGACATCGTCTGTTCCACGGTCTGGCATACTAAAAGTGCCTGCTTCTTCTGGATCAATTTTGGAAACTTTTAATGATTTTGTAATTGTGTCAACTATAGACTTTTTGTCATTAGGAACAGATATAGACAAATTGTATGCATATCCTTCGTAGTAGAAAAACATATTTTTGACAAATATTTCCCCCGATTTTTGCTTTAGATTAATTGTGTAGTAATAACCGGATGCATTGCCGAATGAACCTGTTTTTACCTCTGTAAAATCAACAAGTTTGGGATTATATAAGTTTTTATAATAAGTATACTCCTCGCTTGCCCAGGTTGAACATGATTTTTTTTCAATTGAGTATACATCTAGTGTTAAAGAGCCCGTTTGTTCATAGTTGCTATTTCTGAAAGATATTGTGTTAAACTTGCTATTATAGCCTCCGTAATCATCCCAATCAGAAGGAACCCTAATCTCAACGTTTAGATCTTTCTCTTCAAAAAGCCGCATACCGTCTTTGATATTAGACAGGTCTTCAGTTGCATCATTGTCATATAAAAAATCAAAGCTGTTTGAAATATCAAAATACTTTTGACGATCATCTTTGGAAATTTCGCTGTCCAAGTTGGTTTCGACAGTAAAGATGTTATCTCCTTTAATATAAACCTTTCTATCAATTAAATAGGACTTAGACTTTCCTTGAGTACATATATAAGAAACGCCCGAGGCTGTCTTTTTAGTTTCCTGGCCTGTCATCGTATACCATTGCATTGATTTTGATTCTTTTACTTTAAGGTTTGCTAAAGATTCCTTATTCTTATTTTCTGAAATGCTTATATCAATAGAAACATCATCGTCATCGGATTCTATAGTTATGCTCATTCTGTCAAATGATTTATAGTATGTGGTCATATACGGCGGCATATCCATAGACCACTTGTAAAAGCTATCCCCGATTTTAGGTTTATTGGATTTTTGAAGAGCTGATGAGATATCAGAAATTTCTCCATCGTCATTAACAAGGGTAACCAGAACTGAGTTGTCTGTATCGTTCCATGCAACTTCTGCGCCAAAATTTTCTGTTATAAACCTAAGCGGAACCATTGTGTTTCCGTTTACGATTCTCGGCGCTAGCAGCAGTGTTTGCTGCTGGCCGTTAACATATGCGTTTATATCATCTATTTTTAGCAAAATTGTAACGTCTTTGTAGTTAAGCGTTATTTGCTTTGTGTCTCCGTCCCAAACGACTTCCGCTCCAAAGGCTTCTGTGATAACACGAAGAGGAACAAGCGTCGTTCCGTTTTCTACAAAAGGCTTTTCAACCTTTACGTCAGTTCCATTGATTTTTAACGTGTCTTCTCCGACGCGCAGCATAATTTCAATATTAGCGTTTGGACTAATAGGTGTCTCTTCTGCATGCAAGCTAACGCTTTGAATCATTAATAGGGCGGCAAGACAAAATGCTAATCTTTTTTTCATAGATATAAGCTCCTTCGCTGTTTGTTTTTATGCTATATTTAATTAAGCATACTACACCCCAACATATGAGATCAAACCAAGATGCAATTTTAGAGGTTTTTTAAAATTAGTATGTAACGTTTATAGATATCTGTGTTCCGTTTCTGTTAATAACAAATTTGCACGTATCTCCGGGCATATATTTCTTCATGCATTCATTTAAGTCGACCTTACTGTTTACGTTAACTCCGTCAATACTTAATATTATATCGCCGTTTTGGATACCGGCTTTTGAAGCGTTTGATCCAGGAAGGACTTTTTTAATAGTCAAGCCAGATTTAGTAGGCAGACCCATTCTTGCTGCCCAGCTTTCTTCAAACTCAGCGCCTAAGTTAGGACGAACAACCGCTCCATATTTCTCAAAATGCGATAAAACATACGAAACAGTATCAACAGGGATAGAGAAACACATACCTTCTATGCTTGTTCCGACGAATTTATTCGAATTTATACCGACAACTTCACCGGCCATATTAACAAGAGGCCCGCCAGAGTTTCCCGGATTAATAGCAGCATCCGTTTGTATCAAAGCGTAATCGGAAATAATGCCTCTGTTTATGCCGCTTATAATACCCATTGATGCGGAATTCATAAGGGAAAATGAAACAGGCGTTCCGATCGCTATAACGCTTTTACCGGTAACAACGCTATCCATGGAAGCAAATGTTGCTATAGGCAAGCCGACCTTATCAATCTTAACGATAGCAAGGTCTGACTTTTCGTCTATATTTTTTAACTTTCCATTATATGCGCTTCCATCGTTTAAAACAACGATAATATTTTTTAAATCTTTAACAACATGGGCATTGGTAAGGATTTCGCCGCCCGATTTTATAATAACACCTGTTCCGTGGGAAGTGACATCAGAATATTTGTCGTTATTGCTGTTATAATTTCCGATAATACCAACGACAGAAGGGCTTACTTTTTTAATAATGTTAGGAACGATTTCATCGTATGATACAGGGGATGTTATTTCGATCTTGTTCGAACCTTGATCAAAAGAGACCTTAGCACCCAATGACTCGCTAACAGCCGATAGCGGTATATAGGTTTGGTTATTTACAACAACGGCTTCTGCGGCGATCTTATTGCCATTAACATAGATCGACGGATTTGCCGTGTTTGCCATAGCAACATCGAACACTATCAGAGACATTGCAATGGCGACAATTATTTTCAGCTTTTTCATTATTACAAAAACCCCTCCATTCATTTTTAAGTTATTAACAGCAAGTACTATAATATAATAACACAAAAGAATGGATGGGGCAACAAAATATTGCATAAAACACATATTTTGGAACAAAACAAAATATTTTTTGTTAATAATAATTAAATTATCAGTTTAGTAATTATAAACCTTACGGAGTTTTATAAAATACAAAACAGAGACAAACAGTGTCATCGCCTGCGCAAACGGCACAGCGAGCCAAATGCCATTAACGCCTAAAAATTGCGGCAGTATAATAATGGCTATGACAATAAAGACAAACGTTCTTAGAATAGATATAATGGCAGATACCTTTCCGTTTGAAAGCGCTGTAAACATTGATGAAGCAAAGATGTTTATACCTGTGAAGAGGAATGAAACCGCAAATAGGTTGAACCCGTTGACTGATATATTAAAAACATCGGTTCCCGGCTTTGCAAATATCGTTACTATAATGGAGGACAGCAACAATGATGCTGTGCATATTACTATAGAGCTTATGCTGATAAAGCCAAGGCTTATTTTAAATAGCTTTTTGAGATGCATCTCGTTTTTGTCGCCATAGTTATAGCTTATTACCGGGGCGACTCCAGAGGAATAACCAATAAAAACTGCATTCATTAAAAACTCTGCATACAACACGATAGTTATTGCAGCCACGCCATCTTCTCCCAAATAAGCCATCATTATTATATTAAACAAAACAGTGGTCACTGCAATGGAGAGGTTTGTGATCATTTCAGAAAAGCCGTTAGAACAGCTCTTTAATATGACATTCCTACGAAATTTCAGCTTTACGAAGTATAAAGTGCCTTTTTTATTCAGAAAAAAATAGAAAATACCGAAAATTGCAGGGATAGAAAAACCTATGCCTGTCGCTAAAGCTGCTCCTGCTATGCCAATTTTTAAAAGCACGATAAATACATAATCTAAAATAATATTTGTGCAGCCTCCAGCAATTATTACAGCTAGGCCGATTTGCGGCTTGCCCGCAGTGACAAAAAAGCTCTGAAAAAGCATTTGCATTATTCCCAGCGGAACAAAAAGCAATAAAATAAACGCATATTCATAGCAATAATGAAATATTGCTTCGTTTGCCCCCATCATTGTTATTATAGGGTTTATAAATACCAATCCCGTTACCAATATAATTAACCCGATAATCAGTCCTATAAAAACTATTAATGTGAAGCTTTCTCTTGCAGTATCGGTCTTTCCCTCACCCATTTGAGTAGCTATAACAGCGCTGCCGCCTGTAGAAAGCATAATTGCCAAGGCTATTACTATGTTTAATATGGGATAAACGATGTTTGTTGCAGAAAGCGCGCTGGTGTTTACATATCTTGAAACGAATATACCGTCGACCATCGTATAAAAAGACATAAACAGCATCATGCATACTGTTGGAGTAGTGAATTTCATAAGGGAAAACAGGGTTACCTTTTTGGAAAGAGCGTTGCTCATAAATATCCTCCGCAGTATTTAACTTAGATTCAAATACAAGAAACTATACCATAAAAGGTAATAGCTGTCAACTAACACAAATTGAGTTCAAAAATATGCTTAAATAAGGAATCGGGATATTTTTACGACATGTGGAAATATGATTGTTCGAAAAACAATAAGAATAAAAAGTGAAGGGACGCCATTAGGCAAAGGCAATCGGAAGGTATAGCTATTGCAAAATTAAAGGAGGGAATCCATGGGGATACCTAAACGTCATTTTCAAAGCTTTTTATCTAAATGTATATTCAGTAGTGTGGTAAAAAGATTTTACCTACCGATGCCTTTGTATAAATGGAACTGACTTATTAAAACAGTGTTATAATTCCCACCAGGTGACATTGGCGGATAAACTATTCGTTATAAGCGAAGTGTTTGTCAGCCTAATGTAAAATGTATGACCCGGAGAGACAATATATCGGCCAAAATATTCGATTCCAAGTGGGCCGCCAGATTGTATGGTACTGCTCCAAAGAACGCCTCCAACGGTTGGATCTACTGCTGCGGTAATATATTTTGTTGTCATAACACTGGCATCAGGAAACAGGGTATTTCTGTTTCGAGGAGTCATTGCTGTTCCTGCTGCGGCAAAAGTTCCGTCTCTTATAATATCCATTGTTGTGCTTGTAGTAGCTCCGCCTGTTAAACGAGCAATGTTTATATTTTTCCCGGACCCTGCAGGATTTGTAATTTGAAAAAGCAAAAAATCGCCTGTTAGAACAAGTTGTGAGGTTGTACTGGCAATATAAAGTATGCCGTCCGCTGTATAAGCCGTTTCTATGTTATTTGTAATAACCGGATTTTTGTCATTTGTCGATACATAGAGCGGATTATTAGCTTCATTAAAAACTACACTATTCATAGAGGTTACACCTCCTTTCATCATCTGTTTGGTAAAGCGTTGATTTAATGTAACTTCGACAACAATTATCTTCATTACATAAAGCAAGTCCGCTTATTCCATCATATGCAGAAAGGCAAAAAAGTGATTCTTTTTTAGAGATAGTTTTGAAAATAAGAAATATTAGCGAAAAAACATTAAAAAGACCGCCTTTTGAACAAAAGCGGCCTTAGATTTGTTGATCCTATTATTTAAGCACGGAAGAATACCAATTGTATAGCGAATATTATGCTTAATATCCACATCAAGAGACTGATATCCTTATATTTTCTTGCAGAAACCTTAACGATAACGTATGTTATCAAACCAAATGCCAAACCGGCCGAAATCGAGGAGAAAAGCGGCATTGATATTATCGTTATGCCAAGAGGGATAACTTCCTCAAGATTTGATAAATCCATATTTCTAATCGGTTCGATCATAAGAAGGCCTGTAACAACCAACGCTGTTGCTGTTGCAAAAGCCGGAATAGTTAAAAAGATAGGTGAGAACAACAAGCTTAATGCAAAGAAACCTGCTGTAACAAGAGCGGTCAAACCTGTGCGTCCGCCTTCTTGAATACCTGCTGCGGATTCGATATATGTTGTTGTTGTGGAAGTTCCTAATAATGCGCCTGCGGTAGTTGCGATAGAGTCTGCCAATAATGCTTGGTCTGCCTTTTCGAGCTCGCCTTTTTGGTTAAGCAAGCCTGCTTTGCTGGCAACACCTGATAATGTTCCCAATGTGTCAAAAATGTCAACAAAAAGGAACGTAAATGTTACAGCGATAAATGACAGTATTGAGCTTGAGCTTGCAAATGCTTCAGCAAAACCAGAGAAGCAAAGACCCAACGTAGGCATAATGCTTGGAGGAAGAGAGATTATAGCGCTTGGTATAAGCGGGAAGTTTCCGACATCCGGATTAACAACATACCAACCCATTGATTGAGCGATAATACCCAAAATCCATGTAATAAAAATACCAAATAACAAAGCGCCCTTAACTTTACGCATTAAAAGGAAGATTGTTATAGCGATGCCGATAAGCGCTAAAGCCGGAGCTGCAAGAGTAAAATCCCCTGCGCCAACGAGTGTTCCGCCGTTTGCAACGACTACGCCGGCGTTTTTCAAGCCTATAAAGATGATGAAAAGACCGATACCCGCGCCAACAGCGTATTTAAGCGTAAGCGGGATAGCGTTAAACAGCTTTGTTCTAATACCTGACTTGCTTAAAATAATAAATATAAGGCCCTCTACCAATACAGCTGCCAAAGCAAATTGAGGCGTGTGACCAAGCCCGATGACAACGGTATAAGCAAAGAATGCATTGAGCCCCATGCCGGGAGCGAGCGCGAACGGCAAATTCGCCAGAAACGCCATAGCAACCGTTCCTATGATTGCTGCCAAAGCAGTAGCAACAAAAACGGCACCTCCGTCAAGCCCCGAAGCCGAAAGAATATTTACGTTTACAGCGAGGATATACGCCATAGTCGCAAATGTGGTCAAACCGGCAATAAATTCGGTTCTTGTCGTTGTTCCCTTTTGAGGGATTTTGAAAAAATTATTAAGCCAACTTACCATAGTGTTTCCAACCCCTTTTTTTATTATTATTTCCTATAATAACGTACACTATTTTATCATATCACATAAATTTATGTCAATAAATACTGTTTAAATTTGTGATAAACACTTCTAAAATCAAAAAGTTTTTATCTACCTGAAAATTCCCGATGATTTTTCCTTGGGGATATATAATATTGTCGGATTGACATGAATTTACAGTATGATATACTTGATTTTATAGAATGGTTTTTTAGAAGGGTGTAGCTATATGATTAAAAGATACAAAATTTTACTGTTTCTTTTTATTTGTATCCTATTCAAATATATAATTCTAGATAATCAATTCAATATAAGAAATGAAGAGGAAAAGATGCATAATAAGATTGAGTTAAATAGAGACATACTTGATGGAATTAGTGTTGTGATCAAGGAGGGAAGTCTTAGTCCTAGTGGGCTAACTCTTGTTTTTAGAAATAATAACGAACAGGAGTATATATTTAATAATGAATTTTATTTACAAAAATATGATAATGACAAATGGATGGCTGTAAATAGTATAATCGATAACTATGCTTTCTCAGACATAGGAAATATTATTCCTAAAAATGAATCAATTGAATTCGATATTAATTGGAAGTGGCTTTACGGGGAACTTAGTGATGGAAAATATCGTATTATTAAAAAAATATCTTATTTAGAAAGCAATATTACTAATCAGTTTGGTTATATAAAAATAGATTTTGTTATTTAATAAATGCAGCATAGCCATTTAATTTAAAAAAACAAAATTAGAAATGATGGAGATTTTATGAGAAGAAAAGACAGAGAAATAAGCAAAGATGAAATATTTGAAATTATCAATAAGTGCATGGTGCTTCGAATAGCAATGATTAGCGGGGATAAACCGTATATCGTTCCGATGAATTTTGGCTATAGCTATGAGGGCGACGTTTTAGAGCTGTTTTTCCATAGTGCTTTTGAGGGGAAAAAGATTGATGCTTTGAAAAATAATCCGTATGTATGTTTCGAAATGGATTGCGGCCACGATCTTATTACCGGTGAGAACGCCTGCAAATACAGCTATAGGTATGAAAGCGTGATAGGAGAGGGCGTTGTAACATTTTTGGACGATATGGACTTAAAAAAAGAAGCGCTTAATCATTTGATGCGGCATCAAACAGGCAAAAGCTTTGAATTTGATGATAAGGC
>CAYVCG010000027.1:0-19705 GCA_964449985.1 uncultured Defluviitaleaceae bacterium | reverse complement strand
GCTGTAACATTTGCAAAGCAAACCATATCTTTAAGTTCATCCGGCGTTATCTCTGAGAGAGGTTTTCCTGCATTAAAAATCTTATAAATAAACGCACCGCAAAAAGCATCCCCTGCGCCTGTTGTGTCAACCACGTTGCATTTTGGCGGCGCAACCTGAACACTTCCCAAGGCATTGCTTACAAACGCGCCATTTGCTCCAAGCGTTACTACGACGCATTTTATGCCAAGGGCTTTTAATGCTTCTGCTGCTTTTTCTGGCTCACTTTCCCCTGTCAAAAGCTCTGTTTCTTCATCGCTGATTTTAATAACGTCTATAAGATTAAGCACACTGCGCATATGCTCTATGGCATATTCTTTGTTTTTCCAAAGGGGTGCGCGGTAGTTTGGGTCATAAGAAATTATTGCGCCTTCCGCCCTTGCAATTTTTATAGCTTCAAACGTAGCGGAACGAGCAGGCTCGTCGGTAAGCGACAGAGAGCCGAAGTGGAACACCTTAACGGATTTGAATGCATCCGGATTAATATCATCCTTTTCAAGGCATGTATCCGCTCCTGGTTTTCTTGAAAATGAAAAGCTACGTTCGCCGCTATCCGAAAGGGATACAAAGGCAAGGGTTGTATATACGTCCGGTGTTTGGAGAAGACCGGAAACATCAATGTTTTTATTATACAACGTTTCACGAAGGAAATCCCCATGCATATCCTTCCCAACTTTTCCGATAAATGCGGTTTTTAATCCGAAGTTAGCCAAAACGCTAAGAACGTTGGCTGTTGCTCCGCCTGCATTTTGCTCAAACATTGGCATATTGTTTTCTGATTTACCGCATGGTGTAAAATCAATTAACAAATCGCCTAGAGCCACAACATCAAACATTTAAAATACCTCCATATGTATTAGTCCATAACGATTATGACTTTCATAGCTTTATCTTTTTGCTCGTCTATGATTTTATAGGCTTTAACATAGTCATTAAACGGTATGTGATCAGTTATTAACGGGTCAAACTGGATAAAATTTTGTTTGACAATATCAATGGCCTTTATATAATCCTCTTCCCGATACATAGCTGTTCCGATAAGGCGTAGCTCGTGATCCTGAACAAAGCCTAAGTTTATGCTGGCCAAATCTGCAAAAACACCAACAATTACTATATCGCTGCCTTTTCTTGCATAGTCTATCGCTTGGTTTATAGTTTCGCTAACACCGACGCATTCAAATATGACATCTGCTCCGTCTGTTCCAAAATAATCAAGAATACTTTGCTTTAAGTCATTTTTGCTTACATCAACCGTTTTTATGCCGCATTTTTCAGCTGTTTCCAATCTATATGCGCTTACCTCCGTAAGCAGGACTTTATTTGAGCCAAGGGCTTTTACGGTTTGCCCCACCAGATTTCCTATAGGGCCTCCGCCAAGAACAATAACGTTTTTGCCCGCAACATCGCCATAACGCCTGACGGCATGAACAGCAACAGCCAAAGGTTCTATCATTGCGCCATGATCCCAACTCATATCGTCTGGCAGTTTTACGGCTTTTTTAGCGTCTGTAACGAAAAATTCGCTCGCCATTCCTGTTGTTTGGAAACCCATAACTTTAAGCTTTTCGCAGGCATTATACATACCATGGGTGCATGGATAGCATTCGCCGCAAACAACTTGAGGCTGGATAGTAACTTTATCTCCCGGTTTTAAGCCAGAAACGTTTTCTCCTACTTCAACTACTTCTGCCGAAACCTCGTGCCCTTGAACTACCGGATATGAAGTGTATGGATGCTTACCATGATTAACATGAATATCAGAGCCGCAAACGCCGATTCTTTTCATTCTAACTTTTATTTCGTCTGGACCGGGAGTAGGAACAGCTACTTCGCGAAACTCAATTTCGCCCGGTTGATTCATAATAGCTTGAAGCATAATATCACAATCCTTTCTATTATTCTACTAATTTAAAAGTTTTTACTAAGCCATTCTATCGCTTCTTGTTTAGAGTTTAATATTTTGAGGTTGGTTCTTCCGCTTATTTTTAGCATTGAGTTTATCATAATTTTTTTAATACCGTTAATACCGATAAGCGCTCCGTGAATCACATAAGGCCCGGCAAATTTCATCCATTCTGTCACCATTTCTTTTGTGAGCGAATCAAATGTGACATCGTTGCCATCTGTTATTGAATACAAAGAATTTTTCGGATACTTAACAACTATAGCTTTAGCGGCTTCGATAACAGATTTATAATCTGTGTTCGTTTTACAACCTGAAAAATCAATGTAAATAAATTGTTTTCCATCGTGTTGAAATTCTTCGACTGTTTTCATATAAAACCATCTCCTACAATAAGTTGTTAATCAAGTCTATCGCATCGTCGTAGTCACATAACAAAATATGTTGCGAGATTTGCTCGATTGTTTCATTTATATCCCGGCCCCATTGTTTAGATGATAAGCCGTTTATAATATGATCCGCAGCAATGGCATCCATCTCATCTAAAGCTGCTTTTAGCTTTATAAGTTCGTCTTTAAGCCAATCGGATGATTGAGTGCTGTCTTGTTCGTCGCTATCCTCGTTATCTTTTGTTATGATATAGCTTATATTATCAAGCAGAATTTCAAGTTCATGCATAAAACTATCGTTATTGCTTTGGATATACGAAATGTTTTCATTTTTACCGGCAAATTCCAACGATTTTGCAAAATCGGACAGTTTTGTTGCTCCTATACTTGCGAGAGCACTTTTTAGCGCATGAACATGGGTTGTGTATAGTGTTATGTTATTGCTTTCAAGGCAGGCCTTTATATCATTAAGCTTTAGAATACCATCTTTATGGAATGTTGACAAAATCTTTAAATAGTTTTCCAATGTGCCACCTGTTAGCGAAATACCAAGCTTAACGTCTATTCCTTCGATTTCAAAAGCAAGAGAAGCAGTTTCTTTTTCCTTTGCAACATATTTCTCGCGCTTTTCCTTTGGAATCCATTTTTCCAATATTTCCGCCAGCTTTGTCATTTCAATGGGCTTTGCAAGGAAATCATTAAATCCATTTGCCAAAAACATTTCCTTTACGCCGGAAACTGCATTTGCAGTTAAAGCAATAATAGGTATGTCTTTTGCATAAGCAAGATCCAGCTCGCGTATAGCAAGCGTCGCTTCCACCCCATTCATAACCGGCATCATATGATCCATAAATACGATATCATATCGGTGTGATTTTACAAGGTCTATTGCTTCCATACCGCTTTCGCACGTATCTATACGGGTTTCGAAAGGCGAAATAAGGCCTTCAGCAACTTTCAAATTAGTATTTATGTCATCAACAATAAGTATTCTGGCTGTAGGGGCGATAAAGCGTATGTTGGTGTTTGATGTATCGTTGTATACAACGTCTTCGTTAATGTCGTTTAACACGTTTGCAACAGAAATCGAGTGAACAGGCATAGCTATAGTTCGAACATTGTGATAAGAAGTAGCTTCGCCGTATTCAGCCAGAACAACAAGCTTTGATTCAACACCAAGTTTTTCAATAATATTTTTAACAGTTTCAAATAGGAATGATGAAACGAAAACAAATGTATACTTATCATTTTCCAATGCTTCATAAAGCTGTGATTGGCTGGAAACCGCCGTGCATCTAACCCCAAGATTGTCTATCGAGCATACTATGGATGTTGCATATATTTCGCGCGGTTCATAAATAAGCACATTTTGAGCTTCCGGATTTTCAATTGATGCAAATTTTTCAAGACTACTGTATGTCTGTGGAAGCTTGACAGTAAATACGCTGCCGGAGCCATAAATGCTGGAAACCGTGACATCTCCGCCCATTGCTTTACAAAGATTTTTAGTTATCGCAAGACCAAGGCCTGTTCCCTCTACACCCTTATTTTTAGAAATGTCTGCCTGCACGAATTCTCCAAAAAGGCTGCCTATTTCGTCTTCTTTAATGCCTATACCTGTATCTGATATTTCAATAGTCAAAACGACAGTTGAGTCGTCTATAATTTCTCCGTCTATTGCGAGAGCTATATATCCTTCTTTGGTATATTTAACCGCATTGCTTAAAAGATTCAAAAGGATTTGCCTGATTCTTATCTCATCGCCGATTAAATGGTTTGGCAAGTTCGAATCAATATTCGCAACAAACAAAATAGGATTATCCATAACGCGAACGCGTATTATGCTTATTACATCATTTATAAGTGAGGAGAGCATATACGAATCTGGCATTATCTCCAGCTTTCCTGATTCTATCTTCGAAAAATCTAAAATATCGTTAATAATGGACAGCAGATTTGCGCTGGCTTGTTTTATGCCTATGGCATGTTCTTTCGCAGATGGGGATATGCTCTCCCGCAGAACAAGTTCAGACATTCCGACGATAGCGTTCATAGGGGTTCTAATTTCGTGGCTCATTTTTGCTAAGAATTCACTCTTTGCTCTAGAGTGCGCCAAAGCTTCGTCACGAGCAAGAACCAAATCAGCCTGCGCTTTGTTGATTTCTGCAAGCATTGCTTTTTGTTCCCGCAAATCTCTTGTATATCCCGCTACAATATAATTGTTTTTGTATTTAATACGCACAAGCGTAATTTCAGACGGAATAGGTTCGCCATTAAGCTTTTGATGCATCCATTCAAACTTGCAATATCCTTCTTCGAACGCCTTTGTAATGTTTTCAAGCGCTATGTTGGAAGATAATCTGCCACACGGTTGATACTTCGGCGACAATTCGAAAAATCTGATCAGATATTCCTCCTGGCTTGAAAGCCCAAACAAACGAACTGCTTCATCGTTGCATGCAATGTTATTAAAACTGGCATCCCACAGATTACAGCATAGGGGCGTTGCATTTAGCATAATTAAAGCCCGTTCTTCTGCCTCACGCATTTTTGCCTGGGTTTCTCTTCTTTGTATTGCGCTTGCTAATAAGAAACCGCTCATTAAAAGCATGTTTTCTTCTAAATCAGAAAAAAGCTGACAGGTTTCACAGTTATCAACGCCGATAAATCCCCAGCATTGATTATCAATTATAATGGGGGCTATAAGTATCGTTTGGATATTTTGCGGCTCAAGTATTTGCTTTTCTGATTCTGACAGGTCACAAACTAGGCTGTTTAAACACTTTCCTGTATCAAGCGCATGCCTGAACGATGGCAGGTCATCATACGGAATGTTTTCATATTCAGTAACGCCTTGAACAGGCTCAACCCCATTTATCCATTCATACACCTGTATACAACAAATTCTGTTCTGTTCATCCAACACGTCTTTCCATATATAGACCCTGTTTTTGCTGATTATTCCTCCAAGAGATTTTAGGCATTCATAAACAAGTTCATCAAAATCTTGGGTTTCTTCAAAAGCCAAAAGCCTTTTAGCAATATCGTTTACGCTTAATAGCATTTTATCTTGCTTTAGTAAGTTATGGGTGCGCTTTTGTATTTCACTTTCCAAAAAATCTTTGTGCGATTGAAGATTGCGGTTTAATGTTCTGTTTTTCAAAAGAAGATAGAAAACAGTAAACAGTCCAATACACAAAAACGATGAAAATACAGCTAAATAAGGCATAATATCTTTAAGCATTTTTGTGCTATAATCAAAAACCGTGCGTTTCCAGTGCTGTGACACGTGATATGTGTCAATATATTGCTGAGCTTTATTAATAATTGAGCGCAACGCAGTTTCCTTAATATTTAGGCCAAAATAAGAATCTGATGAGTAATCAAATACTATATTCTCCTTCAGTCCGGTCTTTTCAAGGAAGTTTGTCACATGCAAAAGCAGGTTTTGAGATCCCATAAGCAAATCAACTTCGCCTTCTTCGAGAGCTTTTATTGCTCCCTCGGTTGTTGCATATGTTATCACGTTTCCGCTATCAGGGAACCATTCATTAAAGACATCAGTATACGCTGCTCCATCAATAAGACCAACCTTTGAAAACAACACCTGATTTATATCCAAAGGTGGGAAGTCTGCTCTTGAAAGTAGGGCGTAATAATCTGTGCAAAATGGCTCTTCTGTCCATAAAAATCGGCCTTTGCGATTATTTGTTTGAATAAGCTCGCTTACAATAGAATAAGTTCCATTTTCAAGATTTTTCATAATATCAGTCCATGAGGTATCCTTATCGTTGCCTATTTTAATGCATAGACCGGTAAGCTCAGAAACCTGATTTAGTATGTCTATTGCAATACCTTGGAACTCATTATCTTTTGTATTATAAAAACTGGCCGGATAATTATCCATTTCGGCGCCCATGATAACAGCTGTTTCGGGAGTATTGTGAAGACTTATATATTGCTTTTCTTCTTCTGTCAGGTTACTAATCAGTTTGTTTTTGTAATAATCATTAATCCCACTGTTATACAAGCTTGTAAGCTCAAATGAACCACCGCTTGTAATGTATTTTTGCATAATGTTTATAATTGGTTGCAGCTCTTTTTTTGCAGTGGTCATAGCAACAGGAGAGTATGCCAGCGGGTAGAAATCTTCTATTTTAACAAAGCTATAAGAATCAAAAATAGCTTCTTCTATGTTTTCTTCAATATAAGCGTCAATTTCTCTCGTCTCAAGCAATCGGGCTATTTCGTGTTCATCCGGAACAAAGATAGCTTCGTAAGGCGTATGGAATTTATCTTTAACCAAATAATAGGTATTACTGCCTTCTAAGAAGGCAATGCGTAACTTGGTTTCGCTGGAAATCGGGCTTGGCTTTTCTGCATATTTGTTTGAAAATATTTTTATACTTCTTTGAACAATGGCATCGGTCATAAAATACTTTTTCAACCGTTCAGGGGTAGGTGTCAATTCTCCTGTAAAATCCAATGCTCCACTGTCTAGATTTTCAATAAGATCGTCCCAGGAATAAGCGTTAGGAACGAATGTTATGCCAAACAGTTCGGATAAGCGTGAACAAAGCAGCGATGCAAACCCGCCAATAGAGCCGTCGCCTTGTATATACGCCTCTGTACTTATGCTAACACCATAATTAAGACTGGAATAGTTTTTAAGTATAGTTTCAACAGCGTTAATATCTTCATCAGTAACGCCGGGTATTTCTTTATAATGGCTATAAGTCGGAGGCTCGATAGACTGGTTTTGAATCGTGGAACACGATGAAAAGAATGATACTAAAATAATAAGAGATAAAAGCAAACAAAGTATTTTTTTTTGCCTCATTTGTTACAATGCCTCCCTCGTTGCTTCGGAAATGGCTTTAAATTCATCTGCAATAGATTCAAATATATCTATAAGCTGTGGGTCAAAGTGTGTTCCCTTTCCGCTTGAAATTATTTTAAGGGCTTCTTCATGGGTAAACGCTTTTTTATACGGGCGCTCGGAAATAAGCGCATCATATACATCGGCAATAGCCATAAGCCGCCCGCCTAGCGGTATGTCTTGCCCGGAAAGGGCGTTGGGATAGCCGCTTCCGTCCCATTTTTCG
Source organism: uncultured Defluviitaleaceae bacterium (assembly GCA_964449985.1). Classification (GTDB taxonomy): domain Bacteria; phylum Bacillota; class Clostridia; order Lachnospirales; family WRAX01; genus CAYVCG01. Next base: position 12,269 of record CAYVCG010000027.1, on the reverse strand, counting down.
TGGTGAGTTCCTGCCAGGATTTTAGAGTATTCCAAAAAGTCATCCTGAACGGCTGTCTTGCTGATTTTTTCAATGATTTTAACGCCAAATGTAGTATGCGACTTCATTTCTTCAAATTCTTCAGGCGTTAGTTTTCCGGGTTTTTGAAGGATGCTGTCACTTATAGTTATTTTCCCAACATCGTGAAGCTGGGCTGATTGAAGGAAAACATCCATATTCCATGAAGAAATCTCATCTTTATATAGCCCAACAGACAGGGCTTTATCTGCAAGTGCTTTCAAATAATTTTGAGTTCTTTCGATATGCGCTCCTGTTATGTCATCCCTGCATTCGACAAGCTCTGCAACGGTTTTAATAATAGCATTTTGCAGCGTTACAACGGTTTTTGTTTTTTCAGCAACCATTTCCATAAGGTTGTCGTTAAAATCCTTTAGCTCGCTTTTTTGTGCCTCAACAAGCAAATGAACTTCAATACGTTTAAGAAGCAAGGGAGGTGAAAACGGTTTTGTTATATAATCAATAGCGCCAAGCGATAAGCCTTCCAGCTCACTTGCAGCATCTGTTTTTGCAGTCAAAAAAATTACTGGGATGTTTTCTGTTTCATGATTGCTTTTAAGTATTTTAATAACGTCGTATCCGTTCATTTCCGGCATTTCGACATCCAACAGAATCAAATCGGGTATAGTTTTCTCAAGCATTTTAAGAAGCTTTTCCCCCGAAGGAATAGTAAAGACGTTATATTTGCCAATAAGGGCATTTTTACCGATGGTCAGATTTGTAGCATTATCATCTACTAAGAAGATTTTTTTAAGCAACGTACTCATCCCAAAACTCCCTCTCGCATTTTCATGCACTTTATTATATTACTCATTTATTATATCACCCATTATATTTTCATCCAACTATATGATTATAAATCTGATTATACAAAAATGCAATAAAAAAACAAGGAAGCGCAGCATAGTTACTGTTACATCGCTTCCCATTGTTTAAGTGATTGCTTCATATATTCATTAATATCCATTTTATAAACATCAGAAAGAACAGACGTTGTTAATGATTGATTTCGATCGCCATATGCTTTGACAGCTCCTTTATCCAATATTAAAAACTTGTCTGACAGATTCATAGCTAGGTTTATATCATGTAAAACGCCGATAACACTTTTGTTGTTCTGAATAGACCATTGTTTTAAAAACTGTATGAGCTCAACCTGATAGCTCAAATCCAAATGGTTTGTTGGCTCATCCAGCAGGATAAAATCGGGCTCCTGAGCCAAAATCTTTGCTAAAAAAACACGCTGGAGCTGACCGCCAGAAAGGGTGGAAATATCCCTGTTTTTGAAATCCTGCATATGAACAGCCAAAAGAGCAGCTTCTACGGCTTCTTTATCAACAGCGGATTCCCCGGGGAATAGACTTTTTTTCATATGAGGGTATCGCCCCATCATAACGGTTTCAAAAACAGTATAGTTAAAATATATATGCATAATCTGGCTTAGAAAGGCTATTTTTTTTGCAATATTTTTGCGTTTCAGTATGTTGATTGGCGAACCATCCAACAAAATCTGGCCGGAAAACGGAATAATATTCGCTATAGCTCGAAGTAAGGTGGTCTTTCCGCAGCCGTTCGGGCCGATTATGGAGAGCTGTTCCCCTTTTTCTATTTCAAACGAGACATCAAACAACACCTGTTTTCCATCATATCCCGCACAGACGTTTCTAACGCTTAACATTTTGCTTCCCCCTTTTTCTGAAAGTAAAGATAAATAAAAAACGGAGCACCGATTGCTGATGTGACTGCGCCAACAGGTAGTTCGAGCGGTGAAACTACGATGCGCGCAATTAAATCGCATAGCACCATAAACATGCCCCCAAGCAAGACAGATGCCGGAATAACAACAATATGACGAGAACCAAAAAACCGCCTTGCCACATGTGGCACAAACAAGTCAACAAAGCCAATAACCCCAGCTATAGAAACTACGACACCTGTCATTATAGCGCCGATGCCAAGCAAAATCCATTTTACCTTTAATATGTCAACTCCTGAGGCTTTCGCATAATCCTCGCCGAAAGTCATTATATCCATCTCGCGGGAAAACATAAGTATAACAACAAAGCAGGCGCATACAACAGGAAAAATGACTGCGTTATGCGACCAATCTTTAAGCGCAAAGCTGCCAAGCTGCCAGAGTATAAGTCTCTCTGCGGATTGTTTGGAAAAAGCCATTGTAAAAGTGATAATAGAGTTTGCAAACAACGAAAAGGCCATGCCTGTAAGTATTATTGTTACGCTGCCCATTGATTTATCCATTTTTGATGCCAGAAAAACAGCTGAAAATACCGTAGCAAGCCCGAAAACAAGCCCGAAAAACGGTATAGTAAACACTCCCAGAAACGAAAAGCCGCAAAACATAGCAATGCTTGCTCCGACAGCGGCTCCAGAAGAAATACCGACTGTATATGAAGAAGCAAGAGGGTTTCTCATTACGGATTGCATAACAACACCGCTGACGGATAAAGCGCCGCCGCATATAAATGCTAACAGCACCCTTGGTATGCGAATATTCCAAAGTATTGTTTGGGATATATCATCTGCGGATGATAAAAACCATCCTCCGGATAGTTTGCTTATCATAGTTTCAATAATTAGGCTTGGTGAGACAAAAACGCTGCCTATGCCTATAGCGGCGATTAATGTTGCAATACATAATAAAATAACGGCAATAAATTTAATTCGCATTATATAATCAGTCCTTAAAAACTTCGGGGTAAACTGCATTAGCCATTTGTTTTAGAGCGGTTATGATTTTATGTGTCGGCATTGTGCTTGAGTTTGTGTCTATCAAATAGATGTCGTCACTTTTCACAGCATTTATGACGTTCCAGCCGGATCTGTTTTTAATAAGCTCTACAGAATTTTCTATATAGCTTACATTTGTTAAAATAACGTCTGGATTTGCTTTTATAACAGCTTCATCGGAAACAGCGATCCAACTGTCCTGATCGGAAAATACGTTCTTTGCGCCTATGATATCCAGCATCTCGTTTAAAAATACGTCTTTCCCAAACGAATATAGCTGTGGCATACAGTCCAATTCAAAGTATACGTTCTTTTTATCCGTTATTGTTGCTCCGATAGATTTTATAGCCGATATTTCCTCATCCATCGTGTTTATAAGCCCGGTTGCTTTTTCCGAGCAATTTGTAATATCGCCAATAAATGATATATCTTTCTTTATATCAGCAATGCTTTCTGAGCTCGGTATATAAGCGACACAGATGCCTGCATCCATCAAAGGTTTAAAAGGGTTTTGGCCTTCCACCATGCTCATTGCTGTGGCAAATACGATATCCGGATTTAACGCAATAATCGCTTCTGTGTTTGGGCTCATTATATCAAACTGGGGCAGGTATTTCCCTGTGGGAATGAATTCCTCAGAAAACTTATCAATCGCAATTATTTTATCCTCCAGACCTAACTCAACCAAGATTTGCGTATAAGCAGGAGACATTGAAATAATTGTTTCTATGCTTTCCGGAACGTTTATAATGTTTCCTGCCCTATCTGTCATAGAACCGTTTGTGGTATTGCTGGAAGAACAGCCACAAAGCAAAACCAATGTAATCAATATTATTATGTTTCTAAAATACTTGTCCATAAAATAAATTCTCCTGCTATTTTATTCTCGCGCCCAAGCCGCAAAATACACGAATGACCTCATTGGCTTGCTGCGATAATTTAACAAGGCATCTGCCATGCATTTCCCGCCAGGCTCGCATTTGGGCATCTGTGGGAACAATGCCGCATGAAATATCATCAGAAATAATGATTTTGCCGCTAAGCTGTGGCAGTATTTCATCAATAAATTCATCTTTACGAAAACGAATTTGAGCCAATACAAACAGATGAAAATTGTATATTATTTTTTTATCTGGCGAGAGCGTGGGATTGCTTTCTGTGCAAGTAAAAACGTCATCTGTGGTTAAGTTAAAGTTGTATAAAGCATAATCAAGCTTTCCCTGATAAGCGCCTCCGATAATCAAAATCATAATAATCCACCCGCCTTAAACCAATTTTTGTCGCCTTTATAAGTTATAATACTTCCATAGCAAACTTCCAGCACAGCGTCGCAAACTTCTGCACATGCACGGTCTATAGCGGCAAGGCCTTTTGCGTATGCTTTTGTGTAATTATCATACATTTGCCCGTCGGAATAAATAGCGTCGGACACAATAACGATATTTTTGATACGCTCAAGCAACTTAATAATATCCAAGCATATTTTTTCTGATGCTGAAGCATTAACAACTCTGTTTGCAAACATTTCATTGGCTAAAAGGGCTGTTGTGCTGTCTAATAAAAACGAACCGTTTAAGTCGCATATATTTAATACATTATTAATGTTATACCCTATTTCGATCGTTTCAAAGGATAGGTGGCTGCGTTCGGAAATATGGCGATGTATGCGTTGTCTATCCTCGTCGTCGTGAGGGATCATTGTCGCTAGATAATAAAGTGGTTTATCCAGCGGTTTTTGCAATACAGCCAAATTTTGCGCAAAGGTGGATTTCCCATTTTTGCATCCGCCGGAAATAAACACTCTCATTTTTCGATACCCTCTCTTGCTTCTATGCCATCGTTGTAATAATGCTTTATTTCAGCCATTTCCGTAACCAAATCAGCTTTTTCAATGACAGATTGGGGCGCATAACGCCCCGTTAAAATAAGCTCGACATTATCTGGTTTTTTGTCTATCAAATCCAGAATATCGTTTTCCGCTATAACGCCCATAAATGCGGCCACATTAATTTCGTCCATAATAACAACATCAAACTCACCTGATGTCATCGCCAAAAGCCCTCGTTCTAAGCCGTGTTTGGCTGATAATAAATCGTCACCAGTGACAGTGTCTCGATGGACAAAGCATTCACCATAGCCGAACTGCTCCGTCACCACTCCCGGCAGATATTTCTCCAAAGCATGTATTTCGCTGTAAACGAGATTTTTAAGAAACTGGCCGATATAAACCCTAAGCCCTGCGCCAACCGCACGTAGTGTTAATCCCAGAGCGGCTGTTGTTTTGCCCTTACCATTTCCCGTGTAAACTTGTACATAACCTTTTTGCATAAGCATTACCCCCTTGATTTTTTAGCCTCAGGGAAAATCAAAAAAGCCCGGCCCAAAAGGCCAAGGCTTAAAATCTACCATAAGATATGCTTATAAAGCATAAACATGCATACAAATGCATATCAGGCAAACCCAAACACTCCATAACCCTGTGAAGCTATATTTGGAAAGTTAATGGCAGGTCTTCCGACTAAGATATATGGGTTTGCTTCGCCTTCCCGGGGATAAATCCCAGTGGCTAGATTATAAAAATCAATGAGGCAAACCATATCATTACGGCAGCAGGACTGTTTGGGAGTTTCACCCAATTCCCTATTATCGGCTGTGTTAATTAAGCAGCCGCACCAATAACAACTATATTTAGTTTCGATGTTTATATTAACATACTATATATTGGATGTCAATATGCATAATTACAAAAGTATTGCTCCAAAGTATGTAACGGTGTTTGGGCCATTGTTATATTTAACACCACAAATATTGGCCAAATCAGAAACTGCAATGCCATATGCCTCTAATGATCTTATTGCTTTATTGGGATGGCTGCACGGCTTGTTATCGATTTTTGCGCATGTTTCGCATATACTGCAAGCTCCCGCAGAAAGCAACAAAAAATCTTTGTTGCAACGCTGCTTAAAGTAATTTGAGATATGCACGGAAAAGTCATTGTGTTGTCGTGCAGCTTCCAACATGCCTTCTATATCAAAAGAATCAGAAATATCATAAATCTTGGAAAATAGGATTATATGCTTAAATGATTTGGCTTGATTAATTAAATCATGTATATCGCCGCAATCCGGGGGACAAGCCCAGCATTTGCCGTATTTTCCGCATTGATTTGATGCGCATAGGTTTCTGAATGAGGGAACAAAGGTTATCCTAGAAACATTGGCTATGCTGGCTTCGCTTGCTCCAAGATCCAATATTTTCTGAACCATTTCATCCTTTGTCATATCAAAACCCCATTTCATTTATAAATGCATCCATGAAAAAGCTGTTTGTCGAAAGCTCTATATATTCCATTTTATTCTTTATCTCTGGCAGTGTATTTAAGAATCCTTTGTTCCAAATCATGTTTATAGCTCCAGAACCGGCGCTGTTTCCAACGCTTTGTATTCTGCCTTTAAATTCCTTTGGTATTAGGCCTATGTTTAGGGCGCTGTCGATATCCATAAAATTGCCGAATCCTCCGGCAATATAAACGGTCTTTATATCCGATGGCGAAGCTTTGGCGCATTGTATTAGCGTATGTATACCAGCGCAAACTGCTGCTTTTGCCAATTGTATTTCCCGGATGTCCTTACGTGTAACGGAAATGCTGTCGGTTATATAATATGCTTCTTCTTCCATATAGCCTGTCTCATCTATAATTCCTGCCCAAAGCAGAGCGCTGACAATATCCAAAATCCCAGAGCCGCAAATGCCAACAGGCGGTTTACCTCCAATTGTTTCATAAACAGGCTTGCCGTTGATAAAACAGAATTTGCTTATTGCGCCTTCCGTTCCGCCCATTCCGCATGATATGTTAAGCCCTTCAAAAGCTGGGCCTGCTGCTGTTGCACAGCTTAAAAGCCTGTCTTTATTGCCGAGCGCTATTTCTCCGTTTGTTCCTATGTCTATAAAAAGGCATAGGTCATCTGATTTATTGATTTTACAAGCAGCGGCGCCAGCAAGAATATCTCCTCCGATATACGCTGATTTTCCGGGCGCTATATATATATTTGCGGTATTGTTTATATTAATGCCGATTTCGGTTGCGGGCTTGATGACCATATCTGTAAATGCCGGCTCAAACGGCGCTTTGGAAAGCTGTTCCGTTTCCAGACACAGCAAGAAATGTATCATCGTTGTGTTTGCGCATATAGACATAGCGCTAATATTTTCAGGGATGATGTAATTACGTTGGCAAAGGGTGTTTGCCATATTGTTAAGCTGATTTATAATAGCTTTATTTAATACTCTTGTCCCATCTGAGCGCTCTATTGTATACGTAATTCTTGTTATAACATCGCCGCCATAGAGCCTTTGGGCGTTTTCTGCGCTTACACAGTCAACGACTTCTCCCGAAAACAAATCCACAAGATACATGACCACCGTTGTTGTTCCTATATCAACGGAAACGGCAAAACGCTCAGTAATTACAGGGTCTAACTGAAAGTCTTTAGAGTATGACGCGAGGATTTTTGCCTGTGCGGTTTGTATTTCGATATTGATGTTTTCATAAACGCGAAATAAGCATGCAAGACGTATATTGTTTTCTATTTCTCCCGTAGTTAGGAGAGCTTTTTCTTCGTGGGAAAACGGCTCTTTATTTGCAGACAAGACTTTTACTTTGCATTTACCGCAAAATCCTTTACCTCCGCATGGGAACGAAAGGTTTATGCCGGATTGTTTAATAACATCGTGTAACAGAGCGCCGCTTTCGCACGATATTTCATAAGTTTTATTATTGTGATTTATTTTAACTAAATGCATAAATTACTCCATAAAAAATGATTTTGCCATATCTGCCGCAGAAGCAGCATCGGGTGTATAACCATCTGCTCCGATAGCAGCACGGAAATTATCTGTTACTGGTGCGCCACCAACCATGATTTTGACTTTGTCACGCAATCCGTTTTTCTCGAATATTTCAACGACAGCTTTCATTTCATTCATAGTTGTGGTAAGCAGGGCGGAACAGCAGATAACGCCTGCTTGCTCTTTTTGATATGCTTCAAAAAATTGCTCCGCCGAAACGTCTGTACCAAGATCAATAACATCCAAGCCCTTGCCCTGAAGCATTATTTTAACAAGGTTTTTGCCTATATCATGCAAGTCGCCTTTTACTGTTCCGATGAGCACCTTACCGATTTTTTCATCTTCGGCTTTATCCAAATGTGGTTTCAAAACCTCTATTGCTATGTTCATAGCCTTTGCGGCAATCATGACCTCGGGTACGTAAATCTCATTATTTTTAAACTTTTCTCCTATTATTTCCATGCCGGAAAGAAGACCATCGTCCAGTATTTGCCTTGGTAATATGCCTTCGTTAAGGGCATTTTCCACAAGTTCTTTTACAATCTTTGCCTTACCTTTTTGAAGGTTTTGCGATATTTGGTTCAATAATTCTGACATATAAAACCCTCCTTTTCGTTTAAATACAGTATAACTGTTTTAATTGCAAACAGTAAAGTACTTTAATATGTATTTTTGATGTATACTGCAAATTATGACAAAGCAAATACGTAATTGTGTAGGACATAATATGTTTGATTTTCATAATATTTGCTGTCTATATTATAAGTTTGTTATATACAATTTGCATGATTAGTGGTAGAATTACTATATCTATATATAAAAATAAATAAAATTATAAAAAGGGGATGGAAAAAAATGAAAAAGTATAGAAACAACTTGTTGCGAAGGCCGCTTGCAGTGTTTGTTTCGCTCGTAATGCTAGCTTCTGTGGCTTTTCCTATCAATGCTTTTGCGAACGAAAAATTACCTGTAATGGGCACTTCTGCAACATCGACGGTTATTGCATCTTTAGGTTCTTCAAATCTTATAGATGGGGACAATAATACGTTTTGGTCATCCAACGGACGGACGACTCCAACGCCTGTTACGCCGGATTCTGTTGCATTATCATTGGCAGGAAAAGTAACTGTGTCAAGTATAGTTATAACCACACGTGTTGTTGATGGTGTTGTATTGTGCTTTCCAAGCTCTTTTAGCTTGCAATATTTAAGCGAAAACAAAGTTTGGACAACTATTCCAGGCCAAAGTTATACGAATTATTCTGCAACAACGCAAAATCAAGTTTTTGAGCTGAACGAACCGCTGGCAACATCAGCAATTCGTGTTGAAGCAACTACATACACTAAAGATGATTTCAATACATATTATTTTCAATTGGCAGAAATAATGCTCTATGGCGAGGTAGTTTCCCCTCCGGGTGCTCCTATTTGGGGTTCTTCACCGATTCCTGAATTATACGGTTATGTTAGCGAGGGTAGCTTTTCCGGGCCTGATCAACCGTATTCTCCCGATCCTCTTGTTAAATACAGATGGGATAATCCTGTAGCTTCGGATTCGTTGGAGATATATTTGAGAAAACCTGTAACAGTGGATACTCAAACGCCGGAAAGCTTTGAAAATATTGAGTCTATTACGACTGATGATGTTAACGTTTTAGTAAAAGGCAAGGGTACAATCCGCATGGATTTTGGTGCAGAATTTGCCGGATGGCTGGAAATCGACAGCCCTGATCTTGCGGGCAGCATCACTTTGGGCATGAGCGAATATAACCAGCCCGCATTCGTAAACTCCGGGCCTATGTCTCCATCCAAAACAAAAGCACCGGAAAAAGTGGGCAATACATATCGTTTGAAATTAAATGCGGAATATTATGAAGGCGTTCGTTTCGGATTTATAAATATTACTAGCTTTACAAACGAATTTCATATCACAGGAGTTCGCTTGGTTTGCCAGACAAAGCCTGTCAATTATAATGGCAGCTTTTACTGCGATAATGAAATGCTAAATAAGATATGGTATACAGCTGCATATGACGTTCGTCTTAATCTTAAACAGGATTATTTTGCTGCTATATTGGTAGACCGTGGAGACCGCCATTCTTGGACGGGAGACGCTTATCCTGCTCAGGCTGCTGCTTTGGCTGCTTTTGCGAATTATGACTTTGTTTTGGATAACTTAAAATATACGGCTGTTCGTAAAAATGGGATCGAGAGCTATGAGATGTATTGGATTTTCAGCCTTATTGATTATTACAAATATACGGGAGATAAAAAAGGCGTTAATGAACTGCTGTCTCAAGCTACAGAAAGGCTTGATATAGCGTATAATATTTATGGCAAAAACCCTAATCTTGGATTTTTCGGATGGGATGAGCGCCTTGGAGCCGGGTTTGAAAGACCGAATATGCCTGATAACCAGCTATCGTATAAAATGCTTGCTATCCGCGCATGGTCAGAATTTTCCGATGTTTTAAAGGATATCGGGCGTGATGATCTGGCAGTAAAATATAGTACATATGCAAAAGAAAAAACAGAGCAATTGCTTGCGAATCCAAATTGGTATGATGCTTTTCTGCTTCATTCGGGTTCGGATGCAATAAATGCTGGTATCGTTCCAAATAATGTTCAAGATATTCTTTACAATAAGTATTATACAGACCGTGTTAATCGCCTTTCCTATTCGCCGTTTAATGAATATTTCATACTTCAAGCGATGGCAAAAATGGGGAAACACGATGATGCTATTTCCTCCATTCTGGATATGTTTGGCGGTCAAATAGAATACGGCGGAACAACTTTCTTTGAATCATACCGCCCACAATGGAATGACGAATTGGGCTTAAACGATCCTGTTCCTAACAATCAATCCGGCTATACAAGCCTTGCACATCCTTGGGGCGCTGGCGTGCTTACTTGGATGAGCGAACAGATACTGGGTATTAGCCCAACAAAGGCTGGTTTTAAACAGTTTAGCGTTATGCCTCATCTTGGACGCCAGTTAAATCGTGTTTCGGGAGTTATGCCAACGCCTTATGGCGATATTAGCTTTTCTTTCAACGGCGAAACAGGCGTTGGAAACCTTGTTGTTCCGGAAGGCACAGAAGCATTACTTGCTATCCCTAAGCTGGAAAAATCTATTACAGGAATAACAATTAATGGTGCTGAAATAACTGAATTTGATGAAGATAACGATTTTGTTTATATCAGCAAAAGTTTAATTCCGGGAAGTTATGAAATAAAAGTCTCATATGAAGGGAAAACCCCTAGCTTTGTTCAAAGCGATTATGTGTATGCGGCTGAATACGTTGGTATCGACGACCAAACAAAAGGTAATTGGGTTGGAAAATATGGCGATGACGGATATGTTCTGTGTGCTTATAACAGCTCTGATGTTCGCAGATTGCCGAGCTATGTTGATAGCATAAAATATAGCAAGCAAAAATCTGCAACTTGGACAACAAGCACAACGGATGAAAGAGCATTGCAGCAGCCTGATACAATTGGGCCAAGGGCTCTTGGATGTCTTTATACCAACGATCCCGTTGCTTGTGAGCAAACATTTACCGTTGATATAAACCTTAAAGAGGATAAGGAATATACAGTTTCTCTGTATTTTGCGGATTATACAAGGGAAGGGCGGCAAGTCGCCATTGAAATGTTTGACGGTGAGACGCTTGATATGATAGCCCCTGTTAAGATACTAACGGATTATACTGGCGGAAAATATGTCACATATAAATATGACAAATCAGCTAGATTCAGAATAGACCATGTTCGTGGGCCGAATGTTACGCTAAGCGGTATTTTCTTTGATGAAGGCGGCTCAGAGAATCTTCCTCAGGAAGACGAAACCGTTTATATAGACGACCGTAACACAGGCGTTACATATTCAGGAGCATGGACTCATGACCCAATGCCGGGATGTTATAACAGCACATTCAGCTATAGTAATGCTGTCGGCAACTACGCTGAATATACGTTTAAAGGCACAAGTATCTCATTTATGTCTAGCAAAGAATCAAACCGCGGTATTGCAAATATTTACTTTGACGGGCAGTTTGATAGAATCGTTGACTTATACAGCCCAAATGCAATAAGGCAAGGCGCTGTATATACAAAAGACGGGCTAAACCCAAATGAAACGCATACAATAAAGGTTGAGGTTACGGGAACGAAAAATCCGTCTGCCAATGGTGCTTATATTGATATTGATGCGTTTGTGTTAAAACGCCCGGTTAAACCATTTAGTATAACCGCTTCGGCAGGTGTCGGGGGAAGCATAAGCCCATCGGGTATAACAGAAGCTGAATCCGGAACAAAGAAAACGTTTACGATTATACCTGATGAGAATTATAAGATAGCGGATGTTGTTGTTAATGGCGTATCAATGGGCGCTGTTTCCAGCTATACATTCTATAATATAATGCGGGATTATACTATTACCGCGACATTCGTGCCGCAGATAAATGTTGTTGTTGTAACGCCAAATCTGGTCGGAGGATGTGCTGCTTATGTTAAAGTTATGGCAGATGTGGAAAATGTTGATGGCTTTACAGCGGAACTGTTTGGCGAAACGGCTGTATTTGAAGACGGCCAAGCAATTATAAAGCTGCCTGC
>CAYVCG010000026.1:0-28647 GCA_964449985.1 uncultured Defluviitaleaceae bacterium | reverse complement strand
AACCGCCCTTACAGGGCTAGAGCAGGCCACCGGTTAGACCGGTGGTCCTGACTATTATTTTATTTATTATTCTATTTATTATTTTATTGCCCCTGTGTTGCGTATTGTAACGTTTATATTTGCGACTATCTCTGTTTTGTTAAAGGCAGAATCCCAATCTGCAATAGATTTGTTGTATAAATCATAATTAAGCTTTTTTATAAGACCTTTATAGCCAAAGCCATCAGCTTTGTAATTATTTTTAAACAGCCCTTCTGTTTCCTTTATCTCTTTTTCTATTATGCGTTCATACATTATCTCCAGATCCGATAGCATCTCATCTGAAAACAATGACGAATCACCGATAGAATATTCCTCTAGTGTTCCTTCCGCACTAACTTTAAGATAGCATTTGATTTTATCATCTTCTTCTTTAAAGCTAACGTTAGAACGGCATTTTTCAATTCTTATTGGGATAAAACGGTTTTCTAGCTGAGCCGTGATTTCTGCACCATCTGCATCTCCTTTAAACCAAAGATATCCTCTCGTTTGTTCATCGTTAAGATGCCCCGCCAGTTCATAATCCTTTATGACTGATGCACCGCTAATTTTTGCTTCATTGCCCAGTATTTTTATTTCGGGGACAATCGCGCAGGATGTTTCCCTAAGCTGGCTCACTAGCTTTTCCAACGTCAGCCGATAAGTTACGGCCACAGCGTTTGAGTTGTTTCGGAAGAATTTTGTTATAAACATACCGATAAGCGGTTCTCCCAATGGTTCAAAGCCTAGCATATCTTCTGCTGTTTCCTCTGCGGCAAGGATAATAATCTTTCTTGAAATCCCATCGTTTCGCTCCAAAAAATCCAGCGCTTCTTTAAACAAGGTTTTGTCCTTTAAAATATCCTTGCCGAATATACAAGCCTTTGAGTGCCCAAAATATAATTTTTGCCCCGAAACCGTATCGACAATTCTGATGGCACCTCCGACAGTTTCCGAATCTGCTTTTTTTATGGATTTTGCCTCGTCTTCGCCTCCGCCGTTCCCGACTATTGCGCTTAAGTTTGGAAGCGCCATAGTAACGGTATAACGTTTGTTTTGCTTGCCATCCTCAAATTTGGCTCCGACACTTTCCATCTTTGACCCATTATCTTTGGAAGGCTCGCCTGATTGTTTTGAAAGACCTGTCAAGCTATCTTTAGAAGCGGCATTATCTTCTTCGTTATTTTTTTTATCTTTATCTTCTTTTTTATCTTCTTTATTGTTTTTTTGTTCAGCTTCTTTATCTGATTTGCTTGGGTCAAACCTGTCAATACCCATTGCTATGACGAACCCGCGGTTTTCCAGCTCAACACTATCCCAACAGGCCGTAAGCATAAATGTGAGTATAAAAACAAAACAAATGCATATAGATTTTTTAATCACGATGACCACCGCCAATCCTTCTTAGCTTTGCCACCAATAGCAAAACCAGTGGAATAACAATCAAAAATGCTATGCCGAATGTATAATTGAGCCAGTTAAACATTTGGAATGCAATAACCGTGTTTGGCGGTAAAAAACTAAGCAAAAATATAATGGGCACGATTATGATTATATACGTTAAATGTGTTCCTTTTTTGCAAACATCCCTTAATAATAATGATGAGAAGAAAACGCAGGCGTTTACTATAGCGAAAACGGAAACTATCCAAAAGCTCATTATCAAAGCGCCTTGATGCTCTAACAGTGATCCGGGAAGGTCTATCGTATCCATCATATCCAGCACAGGCCACATAACTAGCTTTAAGTCTGATGCTCCGAATTTTGCAATAGCAACAACGGTTATAACGGTCATAAGGCCGCCGATTAAAGCCACGGTTTGGACAATACCTCTTCTGGCATTTTTCGGCCTGTTTAGATATGGAAAAACCAAAAGGCAAAAATCTATGCCGCTAAATGCAAGAATCGCGCTATAGCTACCGTTTAATAGGTTAGTGCGGTTTGTTACGGCAACGGGTAAAAGATTTGAAAAATCTGCATCCCGTGATGCAACAAGGCAAACAAATATCAAAGGCAGAAATACTATAAACACAAGTATTTGGCTTAACCTTGCCCTCCCTTCATAACCTTTTGCGGCAGAGTATGCACTGATAAGCACCATAAGGCCGCAAATGACTGCAAACGGCGTGCTTTTGAGCATTATTTGCTTAACGATTTCTCCAAAGAAACGGAGCTGTATAGCAGCAGTGACAGTCATTTTTATTACAAAACCAACGCTCAACAATATGCCAATCGGGCGTGACAACAGCTTTGAGGAATAATCGACGAACGTCTCGTTTGGAAACATCCCGGCTAGAGTTGATATAATATATGCAAAGACTGAAACCGCGATTGTTGCTATAATGACGCACATCCAGCCATCTTGCCCGGAAAATTCCGCTACAGTTCTAGGAAGAAACGTTATTCCAACGCCGAAAATATCCAGAATCAGTAGTATTTGTAATTGTCGAATAGAAATTTTGTCGTTTAATAAGACCATATTCGCTTACTCCTTTTCCCTTTTATTGCCTGTTTCTGTTATTTTAAGACGGTTTCTTTGATTTGGATTTGCAAAGAATGGCCGTTTTTTCATAGCAAATATAGGCACTCTGAAAATAGTATCCTTCCAGTCGCTATAACCGTTTATATCACCTGATGCAAATGGGAATAAATACGGTATACCGAAGGATTTTAAGGAAGCAAGATGAATAAGAATAATTATCATGGCTGCCCAGAATCCAAACAGGCCGAGTATCGCAGAAAATACTATAATAAGGAATTTCATTATGCGATATCCCGAAGCGAGTGAGTAGTTTGGAATGACAAAGCTTGCAATTCCCGTAAGCGCGACTACTATAACAACGCTATGGCAAACGATACCTGCTTCGACGGCGGCCTGACCGACAATCAAACCGCCGATTATACCGATAGCGCTACCGACTGGTCTTGGGAGCCGGAGCCCTGCTTCTCGTAGCAGCTCAAAGGCAATTTCCATTATAAGAACCTCAATAACAGCAGGGAAGGGCACGTTGTTTCTTGTTTCGGCCATTTTATAAACCAGCTGCATCGGTATCATAGATGGATGGAATACAGACAGCGCTATATAAATTCCAGGCAAAGCAATAGCTATAAACCCGGCTATATAACGCAAAAATCGCGTAAGGGACGCTATTTGCCAGCTTTGATAATAATCATCTGAGGCTTGGTAAAACGTAATCAACGTAGTGGGAACGATTATTGCGAACGGTGAATTGTCCACAAGTATAACGATTCTGCCCTCATATATTGCTGATGCGGCTTTGTCCGGGCGCTCAGTAATTTGCGTTTGCGGAAAGGGGGAAAGCCAATCCTCGCCAATAAGCTGATTGATATAGCCACAATCCAAAATAGCGTCTATATCAATGTTTTTTAGCCGTTTTTCTACATCCCTAAGTATTTTGGGGCGAACAACGTCATCCAAATACAAAATACCAACATTAGTTTTGCTTCTTCTTCCGATTGACATTTGTTTGACTTTGAGGTTGATATCCTTTATTCTTCTTCTTATAATAGCTGTATTAGAGCGTAGGTTTTCTGTCAAAGCGTCTTTTGGGCCTTGAACAACTATTTCGGTTTCTGCCGAGCCGACACCTCTGCTTGGCCATCCTTTTGTAGAAAAAATTATGGCCTTGCTGAAACCATCCACAAGAATGACTGTTTCGCCCGATAACAACCCATTGTAAAGGTCATCAAACTTATCCGATTCTTTCAACTCAAGCGTTGTGACACCTTCGTTTTTTAATTCGTAAAACAGATTTGTTTTAAAATCTGTGCCGACATCATTTAGTTGTGATATTATCATGATTTTATTAACAGTTCTTGTGATAATATCTGTGTTTGTCAGCCCATCAACATATGCAACATAAATTGTTTTTTCAAATTGTTTGCCGATGGGTATTTTTCTGCCAACGAAGTCGCCGCAGTCTTTAAAAGTTTGTTCTATTTGTTGTATGTTTAATTCTATTTGCGAAAACATGTCCAAGCTGCAATCACCCCGCATTTGTCTTATTATTTTAATTTCTGCCGCAGGCATTGTTTTTATTCATAAAATTAGTTTGTAAATCATATGAATAAGGTTTATAATGACACATATGGGTTTTTCAAATAATATAAATAAAGTATATATAATGAATCGAGGTATATATGATGAAAAAGGTTGTTGTTGTGTTGTTTGGGGGCTGCTCAAACGAACATGAAATATCAAAGCTTTCCGCCGCTAATGTAATATCTTCTCTTTCTAATGAGAAATATTTTGTTATGCCTGTTTATATTACAAAGGACGGGCGCTGGTTTTTATACGACGGCCCTATCGAAAATATAAGAAACGTCAGCTGGGAAAAGATGGGCACGCCTGTTGTTTTAAGCCCGGACACTAGCCATAAAGGGCTTTTGCGTATTGTGGGCAGCAAGGTGAAAACAATACCTGTGGATGTTATATTCCCTGTTCTTCATGGTAAAAATGGTGAGGACGGAAGCATTCAAGGTCTTTGCCAACTTGCGGGCATTCCGTATGTGGGTTGCAACGTGTTGTCGTCAAGTGTGAGCATGGATAAAGCTTTTACAAACCTTATTGCAAAGGCGAACGGTATTAATCAGGCTTCGTATTATGTCGTATATGGTTATGAGCTTTCCGATATGGAGTCTGTCTGTAAATCCATTAGGTATAAAATAGGCTATCCTTGCTTTGTTAAGCCTGCCAATGCTGGTTCATCCGTTGGTGTTTCTAAGGCTAAAAACAAAAAGGAGCTTGAAGCGGCTCTTAAAATCGCAGCAGACGTTGATAATAAAATAGTAATCGAAAAGGCGATAGTTGGGCGGGAGCTTGAATGCGCTATTTTGGGCAACGAAAACCCTATGGCTTCTGGCATTGGTGAAGTCGTCGCAGCGGCGGATTTCTATGATTTTGATGCTAAATATAACAATCCGGAATCAAAAACCGTTATACCCGCCGATATACCCGATGAAATAGCAGAGGAAATACGCCAAACAGCTATAAAGGTATTTCGTGCGGTTGATGGATCTGGTATGTCGAGGGTGGACTTTTTCCTTCAACAAGATACGAACAAGGTATTCTTTAATGAGATAAACACTATTCCCGGCTTTACAGCGATAAGCCTTTATCCCGCGCTTTGGGAGGATGCCGGAATAGGTCAGGAGGAGCTTGTTGACAAGCTTATTGAACTAGCATTTCAGGGGAGAATATAGTCTATGAGCAAAAATGCAGGCAAATATGACAAGAAAGACGCTATTGGCATATTTGATTCGGGGGTAGGCGGCCTGACTGTAGTTAGTGAGGTTATAAAGGCGCTGCCAAATGAAAATATAATATATTTTGGGGATACTGCGAGGGTTCCTTATGGTTCCAAATCAAAAGAGACGGTTACAAAGTATTCAAAGCAAATAATGAATTTTTTAATATCTAAGAATGTAAAAGCGGTTATAGTCGCTTGCAACACAGCCAGTTCCAACAGCTATGACGAGCTTGTACAGTCTTTCGACGTTCCGATTATTGAGGTTGTTCGCCCTGGGGTGCAGTTATGTCTGTCTACGCCTGATGTGAAAAATGTTGGGGTTATTGGAACGGAAAGAACTATAATAAGCGGTGCTTATGAAAAGTTTTTAAAGGCCCAAAGACCAGATATCACAGTTTTTTCAAAAGCTTGCCCGCTTTTTGTTCCGTTGGCAGAGGAAGGTTGGACGGATAACGACGTAAGCGCGCTGACGGCCAAGATGTATTTGCAGGATTTTTATGATAAGGATATAGATGCATTGATTTTGGGTTGCACTCATTATCCGTTGTTAAAGGATTGTATACAAAAAACTTTGAAGGACGCAGTGATTATAAATCCTGCGGAAGCTGCTGCCTTTGAGATAAAGAGATTTCTTGAGGATAAAAATTGTCTCAATGATTGTGAAGAAAGCCCGGTTTATACGTTTTTTGCCAGCGATAACACTGAGAAGTTTAATGCTGTTTGCAAAACGGTTTTGGGAAAATCATATAACGCTGAAATTATTGATATTGAAAAGTATTAGATATTATAAGGGCCGTTCGTATAAACGAACGGCCTTTGTTGTTTTATAGAGCCTCATAACGTCTCAAAAAATACAGTGGCTTCCAAAAAATCATTTATGTCATGTTCATTATTAAAAAGGCTGTAGGCCAGCACAAGCTTTGAATAAGCGCTTTCCAATGTCATAAGCCCCATGTAGCGTATTTTGTGCTTTAGTATTAAATCTGTTGATGCATATTTAGGTGCATTTTCATCAGAAACCAACTGTTTATCAAACGGTGCTAGGTACAACTGTTTTCCGTGCATAGCACATTTGTCAGCAAAACCTATCATAGAACAGCCGCCGACACTGCTATCTGTACATGCGGTAAATGAATGATACGTCTCATGCAAAATGGCTTTTATTCTGTCGTTCAGCTCGAAAACATTATAATTAAGCCCAATATATGGCTGTATAAGCAATATACAATCGGAAAGCCTGTTTATTTTGCAAATTAGTGGTTCTGAGGTGCATTGCAAAAACTCATCCGCATTTGGGTTGGATTTATGCTGCAGTGCCTTAAACCTACCGTTATCCATTACTCCAAAGCTAAAGCCACCGGCTGATTCAAAGCTATCTGTAAAATGCTTTGATTGCATTATTCTTGTGCTTAAATAAACCGTTGAATCGAAAACAACAAATGTTCCGCATAAACCACTTGTTCTAATAAAATCAATAGCATCGGAAAAGTTTTTATGGCCGTCACTATCAGGTAGATATAAATTAATGTTGCTGCCCACAAAAACCACAGGTATTGTTATACCCGAAAGAAGCATACCAAAAAGTGAGGCAGAATAAGCCATCGTATCTGTGCCATGGGTTATGATTATTCCATCATAATCATTAAAGCTAATACTGCGCAAGGCATCAAGTAGTATGTTCCAATGCACAAACGTTATGTTTTCGCTAAGTGTTTGCAGAGGTTCTATTACCTCAAATTTAATTTTTTTTGCCGTCTCTTTATTCCTTTTTTTGTATTCCGAAATCAGATAATAGTCATTTTCATTTTTAGGAGCTATGTTCTTTTCGACAGCCATAATCCCCTGTTTTCCGGGCGGAGCGCAACCGATTGTTCCGCCTGTAAATACAACAAGTAACTTCATGTTATTAACACCTCTTAAATGTATCCAAAGTCTATCATACTTTTTTGTATTGAACATAATGTTATAAACATATATAATAATCTTATTATAAAACGTTTGGTCAATAATTATAAGGGGGAAAAAGTATGCGCAGGAAATTTTTGGGCATAATATTTATGGTTTTTATCATTGCGATATCATCTATCAGTGTATATGCGCAGGCGGCTACGCCGTCTAAAAAGGCTTCAAATGATTTCGACCAACTAAATATTATAAAACCGTTGCAATCAGAAAGGGTTATGGATTATTATAACGCAATTGATGTTTTTGATCTAGTCTTTGTTCCAACTAATAAAAGCTTTGCGCCTTCTAAGCTTTGCACTATTTACACATTCACAAAAAAACAATGGGAATCTATAAAGAAGGAAGAAAATTTTGATGTTTCTCAGTTTGAAGTTTTGAAGGAAACTCAAAATCTTCTGTTTGTAATAAAGGATGAAAAGACAAATCCATACGATGAGGCATCACCGGATGGGAAAAAGTTTACGGATTATTTAGCAAAAACTGTGGATTTATTTAATCAGCTAAAACTGACCGAATTTAAAGTTCCAAGGGGAATGATTAATGGCATACACATGAATTATCACATTAATCTGCCTAATATCGAGCGCGTTTTTGCTGTTAAAACCGCTGTAAAAACTGGAGACAGTGAAAAGGAACGCATAAATTTTGCTCTTGACGGAAAGACACCGGAGACAATCGCTACACTTAAGGTGTATGACAAACTAGCAGCAAAGCCTGAAAATGACAGGGATAACAAAACCTTTAATGAGATCATTTATGAGTTTATGGGGTATACTTTTGTTCTGGAGCGCCCCGAAAAAAACCCATACAACCCAATATCCATTGACGCTCATGATTTTGACAACGCTTATACCGAAATAAGAAAGGCTGTTTCCCAAGCGTATGTCTATAATCAAGGTGCTGTTGGAACTGCAATATTACCTAAAGAAGTAAATTCTGCAAAGCTGAATGTTGAAAGTGTGCTTTTAAATGAACTTGTTTTGCTTGATTCAGCAGGCAGACCGCTGTTCCCTATGGCTTCAATGGCAAAGGCTTTGGGATATAAGGTCGAATGGAAACCCGAAACCTTTATTTTTGTTATAACGAAAAATAACCGTCTTATAGCCACAAAAAAGGTTGAATCATCATACACAGCGGACAATTATAAGGATGCAACTCATATCATGTGTTCCATAATCGGCGATAGAACGTATGTGGATCTTGATTTTGTGCTTAATGTTTTGGACTGTGAATTGCGTTATGATGGAAAAGAAACATTGTTTGTCAGAAAAAAGTGATAATGAGTTTTGAGTATAGGAGAGGATAGGCATGAGTAAATTCTTCATTCAAAACAGAAAAAAGTTTTTAAAAGAGATGGATGAAAATAATCTTTTAATAATGTTTGCGGGGCAAACAGCTGTTAAAAGAGGGGACGAATCATTTGAATTTGTTCCTAAAAGCAATTTTTATTATATGACAGGTATAGACAGCCCTAGTGTTATTTTGACGATCTATAAAAAGAGTGATGATGATTTAGAGGCAGTGCTGTTTTTAGAAAGGCCGGATGAAATACGCGCAAAATGGACGGGTGACATCCTTGATGAGGAAATGGCAGAAAAGAGATCGGGTATTTCCTGCTTCAAGTATTTTGATGAGTTTGAGTCTTTTGTTACAAGCGTAATTTTTAATAATAATGTGAGCAAGGTTTATATGGATTTAGAAAACCGCTATTGGAATGCAGAAATGACGGAAGACGTTAAGTTTGCAAACCAATTGAAGCAGAGATTTCCATGGATGGAGCTTGTCAATGCGTATTATATATTCAGCAATCTTAGGATAAAGAAAAACAAAGAAGAAATCAGGCATATCCAGAAGGCTATAAACATAACATCTGAGGCTATCAGCCTTATGATGAGAAATATGCGCCCGGGTATGATGGAATATGAGATAGAGGCATATTTCGATTATACATTAAAGCGGCATGGAGTGCGATCAAAGGCGTTTGAGCCGATTATAGCTTCTGGCAAAAATGCAACGGTTTTGCATTATACTAAAAATAGCGCAAAAACGTCGGATGGGGATTTGATTCTTATGGATGTCGGCTCGAAATGGGGTTATTACTCTGCCGATATTACAAGGACAATACCGTTAAACGGCCGGTTTACTCAGCGGCAAAGAGATCTGTATAACATAGTTTTGGCAGGGCAGGAAAAGGTTATATCCGCAATAAAGCCAGGCCTTGTTTTTGCTGAGTTAAACGAGATTTTAAAAGATTATTATTTTAAAGAACTAAAACGAATCGGCTTGATTGAAACAAAAGAGGAAATATCAAAATATTATTATCACGGTGTTAGCCATATGCTTGGTCTTGAAACCCATGATATAGGAAGATTCCGTGAGAAAAAGCTGGAAAAAGGCATGGTATTTACTGTCGAACCGGGATTATATATCGAAGAGGAAGGCATAGGCATAAGAATAGAAGATGATGTTTTGGTGACAGAAAGAGGATGCCAGATTCTTTCAAAGGATATCATAAAAACGGCAGACGACATAGAAAGATTTATGAGGGGCTAGGCCGTTATGACAGCAAAATTTAGTGAATCGGATATGTATGCCCCTATAAAAAACTTTTTCACAGGGTTAGGTTATGCAATAAACGCAGAGGTGAAAAATTGTGACATAACGCTTTTAAAGGATGGCAAGCTTATTGTCATTGAGCTTAAAAAGACGTTTTGCTTGCCGTTGTTGTTTCAAGCGTTGGAAAGGCAAAAACTTGCTGATGAGGTATATGTTGCTGTTCCACGGTTTAAATCCGCTAGGGGTGCAAAATACAACGATATAATTAATATCGTCAGAAGGCTTGGCTTAGGCCTTATAACCATCGCTATGGATAGCCCTGTTAAAACTGTTGACATACTCGTATTCCCTCAGATGCCGACTGATGCGAAAAAAAACACTGCTAAAAAGGCAAGAGTAATAAATGAAATAAGCCAGAGAACGTTTGATTTAAACGAAGGTGGTAGCGTTAAGAAAAAGCTTATTACCGCATATCGCGAAAAGGTTATCAAAATCGCGTGTGTGTTGGAAAAGATAGGGCCTCTTAAAGCTTGCGAGCTTGTAAACAACTATGGGTGCGACAAAAATGCCTATACAATATTACGAGCAAATGCCTATGGTTGGTTTGAACGCATGGAAAACGCCCGTTTTGGTCTCGGTAAGATCGGCTTGAGCGAGCTTAATAACGGGGATTTTAAACAGCTTGTGGATTATTATAAGGCAGCTCTTGAGCAATAATTTGCCCTATCCTTTATATGAAATGCATTTTTCTAGGAATTGCTCAATATTTTTTTCTTCTGAATAAATATCCGAGTTGAGCCGCCCCATGCGGTCGCAAAGCCCTAAAAGTGCTATTTCATTTATATCAGTTTGGGCTTTCATATTTTTTATGTCTGCAAAAGGCATTTTTCTTATAACAAACAAGATTTGCATATGCCACCGCACAAGCGATGAAACGATAGAAACAAATTTTTCGTCCTGATCAAAATAAGATAAAAACTCAGCTGCCATGCGGCTTCCTATCTTATCATGATCATAGGACGTTATTTTTTCGCCCTTCTTTTTTGTTGCCGGCGGTTTGCCGATGTCATGAAGAAGCGCACCCCACATAAAAGCTCTTAGGTTGTTGCTCTTTGTCTTGCGTTTAGCTGCCTCGTCTATAACAAGCATCGTATGGTTCCAAACATTGCCTTCCGGGTGATGCTTGGGGGATTGTTCGCACTTTTTTAAATCAGCCAGCATACTAAACGGCTTTTTTATAAGAGCGTTTTCCAAATACAGTTTTTCAAAAAAAGCGCTGGGCTTTTCGTCGTTCATCAGGTGATAATCCATTTCCTCAAATAATTCCATTTGCATAAAGGGCAACCTCCAATCGGTATTAGTATGTATAATGGTTTTTGTTTTATGCAGTCACAGGGCTATTTTGTGAGTGAATTTGGTATTATTTAAAAATGCTTGACTCAACAAAAAAACCGCGCAAATGCACGGTTTTTTCCTCACTTTCTTTAATAAAAGAAAGCGAGCGTGGGCTTTTGGCCCGCGGTCTTAATCTCCTATTTAAGTTATCTGTATAGCGGACCGTATGATTTACATGCTCTATAGTCCGCGCCTTCTTTATCCATACCGAATGATGCCCAGGACGATGGCCTGAAAATCCTATCCTCAGAAACGTTATGCATACAAACAGGTATGCGAAGGATAGAGGCAAGAGTAATATATAGATGGCCTACATGCCCGAAGCAGATAGCGCCATGATTTGCACCCCAGTTGTTCATTACGGAATAAACATCTTTGAAGTTGCCCTCGCCAGTAAGGATCGGAGCAAACCAAGTGGTTGGCCATGTTGGGTTTGTTCTTTGATCCAATTTATTATGAACATCCTCAGGAAGGCTTACTGTATAACCTTCTGCTATTTGAAGCACAGGGCCAAGGCCTTTAACCATATTAAGGCGTGTCATAGTCATCGGCATACCTTCTTTGGAAACAAACTTGGAAGAATAGCCGCCGCCTCTGAAATATCCTAAATCAGCCGGGCACCAATCAGTGCTTTCAAGGGCAGCTTTAACTTCTGCATCATTGATTTCCCAGAAAGGCTTCATAACCGGTTTGCCGTCTTTTTCTTGGCAACCGATAGCATCAAGCGTTGATGCGCCGGAATTTATCAAATGAATGAATCCGTTTTCAGCAGCGCCGGTAAGCTTATGTCCGGTGATGCGCTCAACAGCTTCTGGGCTCCAATAAGTTCTTACGTCTGAGAACAATTGAGCTGTGTTTGTAAGCAGATGGCCAAACAGCATAGAAACGCCGTTCATGCAGTCATTTTCTGTTGCCAAAACGAAAGCTTCGCGGATGCCATTCCAGTCGAATGAAGAGTTCAATATCGCTTCCATAAAGTCTCCATTCGGGAAGTGATCCGTCCATTGGCGTTGGCCTTGGAAGCCAGATGCTATAGCATAATGACCGTTGGATTCTTCAACAAAACCGAGCTCAGCCAATCTTGGGTTGCCGATCATAAGGTCTCTTGCGATCATAGTCATTTTAACAACGAATTCCCATTCAGCATCTTTTTGCTCTCTGGAATGAGGATTTGCATTGGTGTCTGGAGCTTCTTTGCAGTTTTCCTTAACCCAAGCAAGAGCCTTGTTAAACTCGTCTTTATCGTATATTTCTTCGTCGATACGGCGGATAAATTCTGTCATATCAACGAATTCATTACGCATGCCCAAATAATCCTGGAAGAATTCTGGGTTAACCATAGAGCCGGCAATACCCATGCTAACGCCGCCAAAGGAAAGATATGCCTTGCCGCGCATAGAAGCCGCAGCCATAGCAGATGTCGCAAAGGTTAAAAGCTTTTCTTTAACATCTTCAGGGATTTCAGTGTCTGTGGCATCTTTAACGTCCTTGCCATATATTCCAAAAGCCGGAAGACCCATTTGAGTATGAGCAGCTAAAACCGCAGCGAGATAAACAGCGCCCGGTCTTTCTGTTCCGTTAAAGCCCCAAACAGCCTTCGGTCTAAGTTTATTCATGTCCATAGTTTCTGATCCATAACACCAGCATGGAGTTACAGAAATGCTAACAGCAACGCCTTCATGTTCAAATTTCTCTTCGCAAGCAGCCGCTTCAGCAACGCCTCCGATACAAGTGTCTGCTATAACGCATTCAACGGGCTCTCCGCAGGAATGCTTCAAGTTTGCAGATAAAAATTCAGCAACTGCTTTTGCCATACCCATAGTTTGGTCTTCTAAAGACTCTCTAACGCCTTTGCGACGACCGTCTATACATGGGCGAATACCGATTTTCGGTAAATATTTTCCTAAATGCTTACCAGCGCTCATCTTATAATCCTCCCTTGTGCTTAAAAAAATTCCAGTGTCAAAACACCTTATAAAACCATTTTTTGTAGTCTAGGTTTATAATAAGAAACCAAGCGCCGAGGCTTGGTCTCTTATTATTTATTATATTAGTATTATACTAATTTTAATTTGCTTTATGTAGCAAATTAATCATAAAGCAAGATAGAGATGTCAGGTTGATCCATGTTGCCTGAGTTGTAGAATTTGCATCCTGTGTCAGCGATTTCATCAACAGGTTGACCATTAACTGCTTTGTAAGCAAGTTCAACAGCAAGATAACCAATCATGTATGGGTCTTGAGTTACAGAACCATAGAAGTAGTTATTTTTAACAGCTAATTTCTGAGTAGAACCAGCGTCAAAACCTACAACGATTAAGTCTTTGTATTTTCCGTTTGCACGGTCAAGATCCAAACCATCGTTAGTGGAAGCCAAGATACCGCCTACAGATGCTTCGTTAGAGCAGAAATAGCCGATTAAGTTTTTGGAGTTTTGAAGAATGTTCTGAGCTGCTGCTTGAGCGTCAGTAGCGCTTGTTGTAGGAGGAACTGATACGCTAATAGTTACAGCTGCAGGAGCAGAAGCAGCCTTTGCGAATACGTCATGACCAACAACTTCAACACCGCCTGGGAATACGCCGTTGCAAAGTTCAAGCATAGCGTCGATAAAGCCGTTTGTACGTCCTAAGATGGAAGCTGAAGTAGCATCTTGGGATTGAACAGCGATAGTTACAGGGTTGTCAGGAGTAGCTGCTTTAACCTTAGCATTGAAGCCAGGCTCATTAAACATTGAGTTAGCTGCAAGTTTACCAGCTTCATAGTTGTTTGTAGAAGCTGTAGAAACAATAGCGCCAGCAGGAGCATCTGGAACACCAGAGTCAAAACCAACTACTGGGATATTTTTTGCCAAAGTGTCGTTCAATTGAGAAAGAACTGCTTGTGTGTCAAGAGCTGCTAAACAAATAGCTGCTGGGTTCTTTGCCAAAGCTGCATTTAACATGTCAACCTGGATGTTAATGTCGGACTCAGACGGAGGTCCTTCAAAAGTAATATCTACGTTGTATTTTGCTGCTGCATCTTCAGAGCCTTTCATAACTGTTTGCCAGAACTGATGTTGGAAACCTTTTGAAATAACTGCGATGTAAGGTTTTGCAGCTGGAGTATTGTCAGCTGGTGGCTGCTCCGGAGTAGTTGCCGGCGGGTTATCAACTTGCGCCTGTTGAGTTGGTGCTGGAGTACTAGCTGGTTCGGAAGGTGTAGCTGGGGCACAGCCTGCTAAGAGGGCTATAGCCATTGTTGTAGCAATCATTGCTTTAAATAACTTTTTCATTAAAAATTTGCCTCCTTAATCATAGTTTATATTGTTTACGGCGTAATGAATTATTACGCTAGAAACCTGGTTATTTACCAATTTTGTTTCTGTAGTTATCAAGCATAACAGCGCCGATAACAACGATACCGGTGAAGAATGTTTGATAATGACCTTGCAAGCCCATAGACATAAGGCCTTGCTTTAATACGCTCATGATAAATACACCGATGAGTGTTCCGGAAACGGTTCCGACACCGCCGGCAAGAGAAGTACCACCGATAACAACGCCGGCAATACCAAGGATTTCCATACCAGGACCAGTCGCAGGAGTGATTGATGTGTATGCCGCCGCGAATAACACGCCGGCCATACCGGAAAACGTACCTACAATACCATATACTATAATTTTCCATTTGTCAACATCTACGCCGGATAATCTAGCTGCTTCTTCGTTTGAACCGATAGCAAATGTGTAACGGCCTATCCTTGTTTTGTTAAGAATCAAATAAGCTATAACAAAGAACAGAGCCAGCCACAAAACACCAACAGGGAAATCCCCTAATTTGTAAAACACAAGTTTAAACCAAGCGTCATCTGTTCCTGCTGAAGGATAACGCATAGTCTTAACGTTGGACAATATAGCACCAAAGCCCGCAGCAACCATCTGAATACCGAGCGTTGCTACGAATGGAACTATCTTTGCCTTTGCAATCAAAATACCGTTAATAATACCGAAAATCGTACCGGTTAAAACGCAAAGGATAAGAGCAACACCAATCGGCAAGCCCCAATCCAAATATGCAACGCCGCCGACCAAAGCCGAACACATCATAACAGCGCCGATAGAAAGGTCTATACCGCCGGTAATTATAGCAAAGGTAACACCTAAGCCTAAAAATCCTATGTAATATGATGAATCTAATATATTGACCAAAGCCTGGGTGGAGAAAAAGTTGTTTCCGAAGAAACAGAAGAAGATATAAATTATGACCAAAGCACCCAAGGCCAAAAAGCTTTCTAATTTTATTTTGGTTTTCATGTTACAACCCCTCTCAGATTAATGCGAAGTCGCATATTTCATTATGACTTCCTGATTTGTTTCAGATATGTCGATTATGGCTTTTAATGAGCCTTCACACATGACGGCGACACGGTCGCTCATACGAAGCAACTCCGGCATTTCGGATGAAATCATGATGATTGATTTCCCTTGCTTCGTAAGTTCCGTCATCAACTTATAGATTTCGCTTTTTGCGCCGACGTCTATACCACGTGTCGGTTCGTCAAAAATAAGGATATCGCAGTCTCTAATCAGCCATTTTGCCAAAACCACTTTTTGTTGGTTTCCACCTGAAAGAAATTTAATAAGCTGTTTTGTTGATGGGGTTTTAATTTGAAGTTGATCAATATATCGCTTCGTATCTTTCTCTTCATCTTTTTGGCTGATAAAACCAAACTTTACGTAGTTTTTTAGCGTTGCCATTGTGGAATTCGTTGTTACGTTTAGACCTACTGCTAAGCCATAACGCTTGCGGTCTTCGGACAAATATCCGATGCCATAATTAACGGAATCCTGTGGCGTTTTAATAGTAACTTTCTTGCCGTTTATAAAAATTTCGCCGCTTTTTAAAGGATCTGCCCCAAAGATCAAGCGCATAGTTTCAGTGCGCCCTGCGCCCATAAGCCCTGCAAAACCGAGTATTTCACCTTTTTTAAGGTCAAAAGATACGTTTTTGACAGCCGATGAGCATAGGTTTTTAACCTCAAGCACTGTTGGAGCGCCTTCAGGAACCGCGCTTTTTGTTTTTGGCTCTTCATAAATAGTTCGCCCGACCATCATGTTGATTATTTGATCTACATGGGTTTCAGGGGTAGGAAGCGTTCCAATATATTTACCGTCACGCATAACCGTAATACGATCCGAAATAATGAAAAGCTCGCTCAAGCGATGAGAAATATAAACTATACCGTGTTTTTTTGATTTTAAGTCATTAATAAACTTAAATAATTCCTCAATTTCGCTTTCGGTAAGAGCTGCTGTTGGTTCATCCATTATCAAGACTTCAGAATTGTAAGAAATTGCCTTTGCGATTTCGATCATTTGTTGCTTCGCAACAGTCAGATCTTTAACCTTAGTCTCGGGGTGGATATTTATGTTTAGAGACTGCAACAGCTTCTCTGCTTCTTTATTAATCTTTTTTTGATTAATAAAAACACCGTTCATCATCTCACGGCCAATAAAAATATTTTCCGCGACAGTTAGATGAGGCATTAAATTTAGTTCCTGATGAATGATACCTATGCCCATTTTCTGAGCATCACTGGGGCCGGAAAAATTAACTTCCTTTCCTTTATACAAGATCTTGCCGCTATCTTTAGAATAAATACCGGTTAGAACCTTCATGAGGGTCGATTTGCCTGCGCCGTTTTCACCAATCAAAGCATGGACTTCGCCGGCTTTTATTTCAAAATTACAGTTATCTAACGCATGAACCCCCGGGAAAGACTTGTCAATACCTTCCATTAACACCAATTGTTCACTCATTTTTTCACCTCAGTTCTCCTTCAAATTGTATTTCATGGTTTACATGATACATTGCAAAAAAAGAAAAATAAATGGATTTTTCTACTGTCATGGTTTAAAATTTTATTTATTGTTTTTATGGCATGTCAGCAAAAATAAACAATAATTTCTGATTTTCCTTTGAATACATAGTGTCTTTTGTTATGATCTGAGCCCCGGTATCAACGAATCTGTCTACTTTATCCCCGTTTAGAGCGCTGATTGCATTAATAATGCCCAAATAGCCCATGTTAAATGGTTTTTGAACAACAAGCGTGTCGATTGTTCCATCTTCTAAAGCTTTAATAGCAATAAATGAACTATCGATGCCGACCATTTTTACATCTGAGTTCTTTGCATTGGCTTTAATTGCCCTTGCAGCGCCGGACGTTGCATATTCGTTTAAACATATGACGCCCAGGTTTTCGGGGGCTTGTTTAAGAATATTGTTCATGATTTCGTATGCTTCATCCTCGTTTGCATTGCAAAAATAAGTTCCGATAACATTATCACGGTATGCTTCCCCTAGGCCTTCCAAAACGCCTTTCTCACGATCGATAGCAGGAGCGGAACCTTCCACAAAACTGATAAGCACTATTTGATCTTTCTCCGAAATTATTTTCGTCATGGCCTCGCCTGCGTATTTTCCGGCTTCAAAGTTGTTCGTTCCAACAAAACATGTCGTCATTTCCGAGTTTATGTCCGAGTCTAAAGTCATTAGCATTATGCCGGAATCAACAATCTTTCGGCATAAATCTAGTTGAGACGTGTAATTTGCGGCTGCAAGGATTATTAAATCCGGTTTTTGAGCGATAGCGTTTAATATACACTGGTTTTGTATATCTATCTGGTCTTCATTTTCCGGCCCGTCAACAATGAGTGAAACGCCGTATTCCTTCGCTGCTGTTTGCATACCAAGGTTGACGTTGTTCCAAAAGGCTATAGACGAATCTATCGTCTTTGTAATAAATATGATTTTAAAATCCTTTTTAGGCCTAACCGCATAAAAATAAATAAGCAACAAGCAGAATATCAATAGCGCGCCCAGCATGACGAATCTAATAATAACAGCTTTTTTATTTAGAATCATTTATGCCATCCTCCTCAAGCACGGGTATTGAAATCGTAACAGTCGTGCCTTCATTTAGAACACTTTCAAAGGCTATGCCGTATTCTTTACCAAAATATAGCTTAATACGGTCGTTTACATTATTTATTCCAAGGCCGCTACTTTTGCCGGAATTATGTTTTCTGTCAAATATGTTCCTTAGATCTTCTTCGCTTATCCCGACACCTGTGTCGATAACTTGAAGAATGATGTTTTCTTTGTCTTCGCTTAAAAAGCCTTTGATTTTTATGTTGCCGCCGTCGTCTTTATTTTTGATGCCATGGTATATTGCGTTTTCAACAATCGGCTGCAAGATGAGCTTTAATGTGCGCTTTTTTAGTATTTCGGGGCTTATGTCCAAATCATAACACATTTTGTCTTTATAGCGCATTTTTTGAATTGTTAAATAGCTTTCAATATATTTTATCTCATCTTCTATAGTGATCAGCTCAGAGCCTTTGCTGAGACTTATACGCAGAAGCTTTGCCAATGATGATGTCATAAGAACGACTTCTTCATTATTACCCATTTCCGACATCCAAATAATAGAATCCAATGTGTTATAAAGAAAATGAGGGTTGATTTGATCTTGCAACACCTTTAGCTCGTATTTTCTTTTTAACTCATAATCCTTAGAAATTTGCGCCATAAGTGCTTTTATGCGCTTTGTCATAATGGCGAAGTTTTTCGCAAATTGACCAATTTCGTCCCTTGTGTCCAACGCGACCTTTGTGTTGAAATTGCCTTTCTCGATTTCTTTCATAGAAGATTCCAAAGCTTTAATCGGTCTGGAGATTCTCAGCGCAAGATATGATGCCAAAAGTGTTGATATGAATAAAAATATTATTGCCACAAGGATATAATACGTCTGAATATCCGCTCCGTTTAAAACAAGTTCGTCAACATAAGTTACACCGACAATCTTCCAGTCTGCATATCCGGCTTCTTTGACGGTATATATACGGCTATTGTTACCATCGTTGACGGTGAAATTACCTTCCTCTGAAGCAAGAGCTTCTTTAATATATTCATATTTGAGAGCGCTGTAAATAAGCTGCTGTTGCGGGTGATACACGATATCGCCGTTATCATCTACGATAAAGATATAACCCCTTTTTCCAAGGCTTATATTACTGCACAGATCCCTTATTTTATTATAATTAAGGTCAACAAGAATAACGCCGGATATCTCGCCGGTGTCTTTATCCTTTAGAGCGCGGCTTAATGAAACAACATATGTATAAGTATCTTTAAAAATATTTTGAACGTGTGAGGATGAGATAACGGGAAGCCCGTCCGCTTCCAGAGCTTCTATATACCAATTTTCTTTTTTGGGGTCTACATATTTATTAAGCAACAAATCTTCTTTATTTAATACATAGCGCCCATCTTTACCGAGCACTGCAACATACGTTATGTCGTTTCTGGCAAGAGTGATGGAATTAAGCTGTTCGGCTATACGTGATTTTGTAAAGACCTGTTGCGCAGTTACGACGGATTTTCTGCTTAAATATTCTTTAACGTCGTTGTTGTATGTTACCATCTGAGAGATATCCTGCATGTATTTTATGTAGGAATCGATGTCGTTGCTTATTTGTTGAACAAGCTGGTATGTGTATTGCAATGAATTATCCCTGACGGCAAAAAAAGAAAACCGATACGAGAATATAATGCTAATAACGATTATACCAAGTATGACGGTTGAAAAAGTCACTGCTATGCGCATTTGTATGCTGGAAAACTGGAGTTTTTTTCTCAAGAGGATATACCGCCCTCTCTAAACGCCGTAGGAGTTTCGCCGGTGTATTTTTTAAATGACGAGCTAAAGTAATGAGGATCAGAATAACCGACTTTTCGGGCGATTTCATAAGTTTTTAGGTTTGTTGCCCTGAGAAGGTCCTTCGCTTTTTCCATACGAACCTTTGTGACATATTCAATAAATGTTTCCCCTGTGGCGTTTTTAAATACGGAGCTAAAATAGCTGACGCTAATATACAGATATTTACAGACGCTATTTACAGAAATATCAGGGTTGGAATAATTGTCTTTAATAAAGTCTATAGCTCTCGCGGTCAACGAATTACAGTAGCTTTCGCGTTCAGTGGAGAGGAAGGTTGCAACATTTTTGCAAAGCTTTATTAACCAAATCTGAACCTCGTCAAGCGTTTTATATTTATACAGCTCTACCATCAAGTTATCATCACCGTCTAAAAGCTCGTTTAAGTCTATATCCAGCTCAAACAACGATTTTTCTAACGAAAATAAGACCTGCTGGATGATATAAAAAGAACGGGCAGGCGTTAAGTTGGCTTTCTTTATATTATTTATAGTATCACAAACGTTTTTTTCTATTAAGTCCGGTTTGTTGGATTTTATAGATAAAAGCAGTTCTTTTTCATGCTCAAAAAAAGAATATTGCTTTTGGTCTAACTTGTCCTTAATTTCTGTGATCAATATAGAGCGGTTATTTCCTATTAAAAAGCGATAATTTAAAGCATCGATAGCTTCGGAATAAGTGGTTTTTATTTGCTCAGGGCCAGAATGCACCGAGCCAATGCCTATTGTTATAGTAAACATGAGTTTTTCTTCTAAAATGCGCCTTATTCTTTCGCACAGAGAAGCTGCTTGATCCATAAGTGAGTCGTCTCCAAGGAATAAAATGACCGTTTGTTTATCATTGTTTTGGAAAGCCACACCAAGCTCACTGTCAGAAACCAACTCCTCAGTTATGTTAAAGACTGCAAAGTATAAAAGCTCTGCATCAGCGCTATCGGGCGAAAATTGTTTGTTATAACCTTCGTCAACGTCCAACACTGCGGCCATGACTTTTGAGCCCTTAAAGTAAATGCCAAAAAAGGCAAGCTTGCCTTCCACATCCTTAGGGCTTATCTCCCCACTTATTATCTGGTTTAGAAACCGCTGTTTTATATGTGGGTTGTTTTCTTTTAACAAGGCGGCTATCCGGTTTATTTCGTGCTGTCTGGAATGCTCGTTATCTAGCTGGGTTTTTGTCTTTTCAAGTATTTCTTTTAACTCCGCGGATGTTATCGGCTTTAATAAATAATCAAAAACCTGAAGCTTAACAGCGCTTTGAGCATATTTAAAATCATCGCATCCGGTTAAAATAATCGTTTTTATATGCGGATAATTATTATGGATATGCTTGGCCAGTTCCAAACCGTTCATAA
Organism: uncultured Defluviitaleaceae bacterium; assembly: GCA_964449985.1. Lineage (GTDB taxonomy): Bacteria > Bacillota > Clostridia > Lachnospirales > WRAX01 > CAYVCG01. The sequence continues at coordinate 7,331 of CAYVCG010000026.1, read as the reverse complement.
ACGGCATGTATATATCCGCAAGGACAATGTCAATATGCTCTGTTTTTAGCAGCTCAACGGCTTGCTTGCCGTTTTCACACGTTCCGACACAAGCAAGCCCAAGTTCTGCCCAGTCTATTTTGTTTTGGATGCCTTCTCTGATGATGGCCTCGTCATCAACTATAATAACGTTGTACATGGAACCGACTCCGTTTCATGCCTTTCATGCTTAAACAACAACGCCTTTTTTCAAAATAACGTTTGCATATAAGCTTGTTTCGCCTGTCATAATAACAACGGTTGATTTTTCTTCAGTTCTTTTATAAAAATCAAACCTGTCTATTTCTTCAAAGCATTCGTTTCCTCTTTTATCATATTTGGAAACGATTTGCTTATAAACGTCCCAAATAGGTGTTTCGACTGTATCCCCTGCCATAACCTGCATTAATGCCACTGGATGATCTACATATGTATCAAGGGGCATAAGCGTTAAAATCGCTTCCAAAACCTCCGGCACGCCGTGCCCATCCAAACGGACAACCTTTTTGCCGAAAGTATGGCCGGGAAAATTTCCGTCAGCTATTGTAAGCTCGTCCGAATGGCCCATCTCCATAAGAATCTTTAAAAGCTCTGGTGATATTATTGAAGGTATACCTTTTAACATAATTATAATCCTCCTAATAAAAAGTTGTTTATTTTATAATAATACGTATACAGCAAAAATTCAAGCGTAATATGTATTTTAAGGTAAATATCAAAATGTGTTTGATTTTCGTTTCATACAGTGATAATATTATTGTGATATAGGGTTTAGTATTAAGGAGGGTCTATTAATGAAAATAAGAGAAATTAAGGATATTTTGCAGGCGGAGGTGCTTACTCCGGATTGTGACCTGGATAGGGAGATATTCTCCGCTTGCGGGGCGGACCTTATGAGTGATGTTTTGGCGTTTTCAAAAGAAAAGGTGTTGCTTTTAACCGGCCTTATTAATCCTCAGGTGATTAGAACAGCAGAAATGATGGATATAAGAGCCGTTGCGTTCGTTCGTGGCAAAACGCCCAGCCAGGAGGTTATAGACCTTGCAGAAGAAAAAAACATGATAGTTCTTAAAACGGAGCACCCAATGTATATTGCTTGCGGGCTATTATATTCCAATGGACTTCGCGGCGGGGGTGTTAAAAATTGAAGCTTCATTTCGAGGTTTTAAAGGATGAGTTTGTTCGTGCGGGCGAGGCTTCTAGCAGCGTTAAAAAGATTTTAAAGCAGCTTGGCGTTAGCTCCGAAATAATCAGAAAGGTTGCCATTGCTATGTATGAGGCCGAGATAAACATGGTCATACATGCCAATGGCGGAACTGTTGATGTTGATATTTTGCCGGATAAGGTATATTTGGTTCTCACCGATACCGGCCCCGGCATACCCGATATAGAGCTTGCAAAAAAAGAAGGTTATTCCACTGCCTCTGATGAGGTGCGTGATTTGGGCTTTGGAGCAGGTATGGGTATACCCAATATGATGAGAAATTCCGATTTCTTTAAGATAACCTCTGAGGTAGGCAAGGGTACGACCGTCGAGATAGAGGTTAATCTTTGATATGACATAAGTTAAAACGGAGGTGATTGCCGGAAATCCTAAGCCGGAACCGTCTCCAAGCGTAAGATTGGGGTGATTAGTTTGAGAGAGTATTATCATTCGGTTGACCTGATAGAAGCAAAGTGCATCGGCTGCACCGACTGTATAAAGCGCTGCCCGACGGAGGCTATACGCGTTCGCGGGGGCAAGGCGCAAATAATAAGCGAGAGGTGCATCGATTGCGGAATGTGCATAAAGGTTTGCCGAAACTATGCAAAAAAGGCAACAACGGGCGCTTTGGAGTCCATAAACAGGTTCAAGTATAAAATAGCTCTTCCTGCGCCCACGCTTTACGGTCAGTTTAAAAAGATTTCCGACGTTAATATTATTTTAACAGCGCTTAAAAATCTAGGGTTTGATGATGTATTTGAGGTATCTGCGGCGGCAGAAATCGTAACTCAAAAGACAAAGGAGCTTATCGCCGCGGACAAGCTCAAAAAACCTATCATATCTTCTGCCTGCCCCGCAATAATAAGGCTTATCAGTATGAGATTTCCTTCTCTTATAAACAATCTGCTGCCTGTTATATCTCCTGTCGAGGCAGCCGCAAGGCTTGCTAAGGTGAATTGTGAAAAGCTCGGCATGAAGCGGGAGGACGTAGGCGCATTTTTCATAACCCCCTGCGCCGCAAAGGCTACATATGTGAAACATCCGATAGGTGTCAAAAAAACATACATAGACGGCGTGCTTTCTATGAATGATATTTATATGCCGCTCAGAAACGCTATTACAAACATAGAGACCGTCGAACCCCTTTCGCATAGCTCTGATAAAGGGATGGACTGGGCGCTGACAGGTGGCGAGAGCAAAAATGTTAAAATAGAAAATGCTATAGCCGTAGACGGGCTTGAAAACGTTATTAATATTTTAGAACAGATAGAAAACGGCCAAATTAACGACGTTGATTTTATAGAAGCGCTGGCTTGTACGGGTGGCTGCGTTGGCGGCCCACTGACCGTTGTTAATGGTTTTGTGGCACAGAATTTCATAAAAAGAACAGAGAAATTTACAAAATCTATGCCGGAGGATAAGAAAAGAAAAATACACTTGCCTACTGATGAAATAGATTTTAATTTGGATAAGGAAATAGAGCAAATAAGCGTTATGAAACTGGATGACAATGTGTTTGAAGCGCTTAACAAGCTTGAAAAAATAGAAGAAATATATGCTATGCTGCCTATGATAGATTGTGGTTCATGCGGCGCGCCGACATGCCGGGCGCTGGCTGAGGATATCGTTCGCGGCAACGCAAATACTGAGGATTGTGTCTTTATGCTTAGGCAAAAGGTTCAGAACCTTGCTGAAATGATGTTTGACCTTTCCTCAAAGCTACCACAGACTATAAGTGGCCACGGGCCAAAAAAGAAAGGATGAGTATTGATATGGAGATTTCTGTCAAAGAATTAGTAAACCGCTTTGGCTTTGAAGTTATTGCAGGAGAAGGCGGATTGGATAATACTATAAAAAACGTTTATGTTTGTGACTTATTGAGCTGGGTTATCGGAAAAGCTCCGGATAGCTGCGCATGGATAACTATTCAGAGCCATGTCAACGTTGTCGCTGTCGCTCTTTTGACGGGCGCATCATGCGTTATTATTGCCGAAGGCAGCGGTATAGAAAAAGAAGCTATAGACAAGGCTAATAACGAGGACATCCCTGTGCTTTCCACAAAGCAAAGCGCATATGACACAGCAAGGATTTTCTACGGATTGGAAACGAATTAGAAATAATGCGCATAAAAAGCGGGTGTTTTTATGAAGATGTATTATGATTTTCACATGCATACAGGGCTTTCTCCTTGTGGAGATGCGGATATGACCCCAAACAATATAGTTAATATGAGCATCATTAAAGGGCTTGAATGTATCGCCGTTACGGATCATAACACCTGCGGCAATGCAAAGGCTGTTATTGATGTGGCAAAAGCGGCAGGAAATGAACTAATCGTTATCCCTGGCATGGAAGTAGAAACTGCGGAAGAATTTCATGTAGTTTGCCTTTTTGGCGATATTGAGAGCGCTTTGGCTTGTGAAGAGGTTATTCAAAGCACTTTGCCCCCAATAAAAAACAGGAAGGATATTTTCGGGCCACAATTTTTATTTGATGCCGAGGATAATGTGATAGGCGAGGAAGAACGTATGCTTTTGACAGCTACTGGTCTTGATTTTTGCTCATTGCTTAAAGAAGTCAAACGCCACGGCGGCATTGCTTATCCCGCCCATATAGACAGACCGTCATACAGTATTATGGCAAGCCTTGGTTTTATACCGAACGATGTGGACATAAATATAATAGAGATTTCCAAAAATTCTGTTCCCAAGGAATTTATCGCAAACAACGCAAGGCTTATCGGCCGGGATTTTTATTGCTTGCAATCATCTGATGCTCATTATCTTGAAAATATTAGCGAGCGGGAAAATTTCTTTGATTTAGGTACATACGAACCGAGTTCGCAAAATATTATTAAAAGATTGCTTGAATTATAAACGAAATTTTCTTATAATATTAGTTAATCGTCGCAAGGCAACCGGCCGGTTCGACAATTTATTAATAAAGGGGAACTAACAATGAACAATATTGACGTTACATCCATTAATACGATTCGCGCTTTATGTGCGGACAGTGTTCAAAAGGCGAATTCTGGGCATCCCGGGCTTCCGCTTGGCGCAGCGCCCGCAGCATACACGCTTTGGGCAAAAGAAATGAGGCATAATCCTAAAAACCCAAAATGGAAAGATAGAGACCGCTTTGTATTATCCGGTGGTCATGGCTCCACGCTTTTATATTCTTTGCTCCATCTTTTCGGCTATGGTTTGACTACTGAAGACTTGCAAAACTTCCGCCAGTTAGACTCTAAAACACCGGGTCATCCAGAATACGGCCACACTGTCGGCGTTGAAACAACAACTGGCCCTCTTGGCCAAGGTATTTCCACAACTGTTGGTATGGCATGGGCGGAATGTTATCTTGCTGCAAAATTTAATAAACCAGGCCATGAAATCGTAAACCACTATACGTATGCTCTTTGCGGCGATGGCTGCTTTATGGAGGGCGTTACCGCTGAGGCTGCTTCCTTAGCCGGCACTCTTGGTTTAGGAAAATTAATTGTTTTATACGATTCCAACAACATAACTATCGAAGGCGATACTAGCGTTGCATTTGGCGAAAACGTTTTAATGAGGTTTGAGGCATACGGATGGCAAACGTTAAAGGTTGAAGACGGAAACGATATCGAGGCTATTCAAAAAGCTATTCAAGAAGCAAAGGCTGAGACAAACAAACCATCCATCATAGAGATTAAAACAAAAATCGGTAGCGGAGCTCCGAACAAGCAAGGCAAGGCTGCTGCTCATGGTGAGCCTTTGGGTGTTGACGAAATTAAACTTATGAAGCAAAACTTCGGGTTCGATCCGGATAAAGACTTCTTTGTATCCGATGATGTTAAAGCACATATGGACGAGTTTAATAAAGCTGCTGCCCAAAAGGAAGAACAGTGGAATAAATTAATGGAAAGCTACAAAGCAGCTTATCCAGAAGACTATAAACAGTGGGAAATCTGGAACTCGGATCAAATTCCTGTTGATTTATTAAACTATGAAGATTTCTGGAAAAACGAAGGCAATCTTGCTACAAGAATATCTTCCGAAAAGGTGCTCAACAAAGTATGCGCAGTTGTTCCAAACCTTGTTGGCGGTTCTGCAGACCTTGCTCCTTCAACAAAAGCGATTATGTATGGCAAAGGCGATTTTACAAAGGAAAATCGCGACGGTGCAAACCTGCATTTTGGTATAAGGGAACACGCTATGACTGCTATTGCAAACGGTATGACGCTTCACGGCGGGCTTAGGGTTTATATATCCGGCTTTTTCGTGTTCAGTGATTATATGAAGCCTGCAATGCGTCTTTCAGCTTTAATGCAACTTCCTGTCATTAATGTTATGACACACGATAGCATCGGTGTTGGAGAAGATGGCCCGACTCACCAACCTATTGAGCAAATTGCAGCTCTTCGCAGCATTCCAAACTTTACGGTTATTCGCCCATGCGATACGAACGAAACGTCTGCTGCATGGTATTTGGCTCTGACTAGAACTACAAGCCCAACGGCTTTGCTTCTTTCCAGACAGAACCTAACGCTGCTTAATGAAACTGGAAAGGGTGCATTAAAAGGCGCATACATTTTGCGTGATTCCGAAAAAGCAACCCCTGATATTATTTTGATAGCTTCCGGTTCTGAGGTTGAATTAATCTACAAGGCTAAAGATATACTTAAAGAAAAAGGCATAGACGCAAGGGTTATCAGTATGCCATCTTTTGAAATATTTGAAGAACAGACCGATGAATATAAGGAAAGTATTTTGCCGAAGAATGTCCGTGCAAGGCTTGCTGTTGAAGCAGCTTCATCCTTCGGCTGGCATAAATATGTTGGTATGGACGGAGATATCATTTCTATGGAAACGTTTGGCGCTTCCGCTCCGGCAGGCAAGCTGTTTGTTAAATTTGGCTTTACTGTTGAGAATGTTGTCGAACGTGCTATTGCTGTTGTTAATAAAAATAAAGCATAATTTAACTAAAAATAAGCTATATATAAAAACCAGGGTGGCTTTTTCAGCAAATAAAAAGGCCCCTGGTTTTTTACTTTATAAAATACTTTTAGCTTATATTTAAAATAGTTTTAGCATTCGCAATCAAAGCTAGCACATTCAGTTTCGTGTTTGGTATGAGGTTCTCCTGAAGGAGTATCATTACCAACAACGATATTGTTTAATGTGCAGTAAGCAGCATGATCGTTAAATTTACAGCTTTTAACATTGCATTTGATTTCTTGGTGACCCATATAAAAAACCTCCTTTTGATGTTATAAAATTATTGTGGTATTAACGCGTTGTTAATATTCATGGAAGGTTGTGGCATAAAGATAGTTATGTTTTAAATTACTAGACAAATAATTAGGAAAGAAGTATAATAAATATGGGATTTTAAACCAATTTATTAAAGGAGGATTTTTTATGCGATTTAAAGCTTCATCTGTTTTGCCGTTATTTTTAGTTTTTGTCCTAACGTTAACTGGATGTACGCCTGGAGAACAGCGTTTTTTATCCGAAATTGATAAACTGTATAAAGCAAAATCATACACTATGTCGAGCAATATTTCATTTAACCTTGATTCATGGGGTGGAAATGAACAGATGAAGGATATTATGCGTAGGTATAAAACAATAGTTGATAATCTGGAGTTTAATTCACAAACGACATTTGAAGGAGATTTACAAAATGATCGTTGTAAAGCGGCAGTTACCGGTTCGGTTTCTATCGAAGATTTTGTAATGGGTGTTGACACATGGGTTGACTTAAATATGGACAGTAAAAACCCAAAATATCAAGTTGCCGTAAAAATACCTGCTATTGTAAAAGCCTTTTTGTCCGATAACAAGGATTACTTTAATATAGACTATTTGGCAATGGAAGATGTTGACTTCAAAGAGATATTTGAAGCTATAAAAGAGATCAAAAGCCAATCGCTGAATATGATTAATATCCTTAAAGAGATTGACGCTTTAAGCATTGGATCTGTAACGGAAGACGGTGTGACAAAGCTGACGTTGAAAATAACAGATGCCCAGCTAAAATCCTTTATAATTAAGGTGATTAAAGAAATCAAATCAAATGACAAACTGCGTGAATCGCTTCAAAAAATATTTGATGTAATAAATAAAAT
>CAYVCG010000025.1:0-28781 GCA_964449985.1 uncultured Defluviitaleaceae bacterium | reverse complement strand
ACATTTTTGATATTCTGCTCACCTTCACATTTTGGATTATATAAGTAATCTCTGCGCCTTCATCATTTGTGTTCATTTGCCGTATCCTAAGTCTGAAAATAATCATCACTCTTGCGATTAATAATTAAACTTTGTAGGAAGCCCCCTGTCTGGGATTGATACCTTAAAATATTTGGAATATGTGATGCCATAATAGCTCCCTCCAAGCTGTATAGTTTAGTTTCTTATCTTTATGTAGTCCGTTCTCAGTAATTGTTGGGATGTATCAAATTCTTTTCCTTTTTTAGTGAACCCGTTTCTAACAAAGAAATCACTGGGAAATACATGCTCCGCATAGGTGCTAAGGGTAATGCAGTCGTATTCACAGAACAGATAGTCGCAGATCATTGAGAAAAAAGAATTTGCCAATCCTCTTATATTATTACTATCTCTCACCATAAACAGCTTAATGACTGCACCCTTGCAAATGCAAAACCCAATGAAGTCGTTATTATCAAGCCCGACAACTATATCGGCTATATTGTCTTTAATAAGTTCTTCAGCGGCTCCGGAATAGATGTAATCATCTATTGTTTCATCACCTAAGTAAATGCGAAAGGTTTTTGTAATTTCTTTTAGAAGAATTATTAAGGCGGCCGTATCACCCCTAGTTGCTTTTCTGATAGTCATAATGTACCTCCCGTTTATTTATAAGTATATAAATAGTAGTGGCATTATAAATAGTAGTATACTACTATTTATTTGTAAAAAATAAAAGCCGTGTAAAACCCATGTTGGCCTCTATTTTTCCTGTTTGTTTTTTATAAAATATACAAGAAGCTCCTTTATTCTTTGTGCCGTTTCTATGGGGAAGGCAGCGCTTTCGTCAGCATAAGTGGAGTATTGGTTCATGGCTCTTTCGAGAGAATCTAATATCGTGCTTGATGAAAACGCAAAAATATCTCTTGCCGTAATGTCATCTCTAATAGATTTATCATCCAGTCCTTTTTGTATAGCACTTACTACAAATCCTTCCAATTTATCTGTTTCCGGCATAGCAGTATTTCTATTTTTATGCTTTACCTTAATACTATTTATGTAATTTGAAAGTTCAAAGTTAAACGATATAAACCTTTTATCTTCTTTAGCCAAGTGAATAATATAATCAGTGATAATGATGTACTTACTAAGACCATTTACATTTTCAAAATCGGTGGTTCTTAAATACTCTACTACCTTGTTAAATAGATTGGATGAATAGAATTCAGCGACATGCAAAACAAGTGTATCCTTGTCTTTAAAATATTGATATATAGGTGTATTGGAAAGGCGCGCTTTTTTTGCAATGGCAGAAATGGTAGTATTGACAATTCCGTTTTTATAGAAAAGTTTAAGAGCACATTCCAAAGCTCTTTGTCTGTTCTCTCTTTTTATTTCTTCGTGTGTCAAAATGAATACCCACCTTTTAATCAAATCGTTGCAAAACGCCGCTATCTGCTTTTATCCAAGTTCACTTAAATTTTTTTGCTTTGGGTCTTGTTAAATCGAAGCTATGCTGAATCATTTCGTATATCTCCTGCTCCGGCACATCGCCGTCTACGGTTATGCCGTTCCAATGCACTTTATTAAAATGCCAAGCTGGTTCTACACTTTGATAAACGCTCCGCAAAAAGTCCGCTTTCATCGGATCGCATTTTAGGCTTATATATAGCTTGCCCAAACGCAGTTCATCAATGGCGGCAAACATCTTACCGTTGCCGCTGTGCTTGATGATGGCGGTAGTTTCGTCAAAAGGGTAATCCTCGTAAGCGGAGGGGTAGGTTAGGCAGTAGTCAATAAGCTCTCGTTTAGTCATATCACAACCCCCTCCAATTTCTCTACCCAAAAATCAAAATCACCCTTATGCCTATGCCTGTCATCCTTTGTATCGGTAATCTTCAAAAAAGTTATGTTGCTTTGGTAAAACAATGAAGACGAGCAGCCGTTGGTTGCTATTTGGGTCATATCGCTGGAAATAAGTTCGTCAATGGATTGATGTATTTTCATTTTACAGCTTCACCGCACCTTTAGGACACCTATTTACACATTTAAGGCACAAAATACATTCTGTGCCGTTTTTGCGTGAGCGCTTGTCGTCAGTAACAGCCACATTCATAGGGCAAACCCTTTCACATTTGCCGCAGCTTACACACTTCTCTTTATCAACCTTAATCCTTGAAAGGGAGAAGTAGCTCATAGGCTTTAGAAACACCGTTATCGGACAGATGTACTTACAAAAAGCTCTGTTATCCCGAAACGCAAAGGCAAGAGCTATACCCACGGCATAGTAGAGCAGGTTACCGACAATAAAAGCTATATACATGATCCTTTCGATATTCGGAGCTTGCAGCAAAAACAGACTGCCTACAAAGCACAGCGACAGGGCAAAAACGATGTATCTTATAAAACCGAATTTGTGTTTTCTCTCGTTAGCTGGCGTTCTATACGGCAGCAAGTCAAGTACTGCCGCCGTCCAGCAAGCATACCCGCACCAACCTCGTCCAAACACAAGCGGACCTGCAATCTTAGCAACGAGGTAATGGATGACCGCCGCTTGGAACACGCCCGAAAAGAGGTAAAACCAAAAGCCCTCTATCTGCATATTTTCGCGCATTATGACACCCAAAAAGACGAGCATATATATTCCAACTCCAATTTGAGCTACGTTTCGGGCATACGGCTTTTTACCCAGCATAAGGTAGATGCCAAGACTGACAAAGCTGCCTATGTATGCAAAATTAATGAGGTAAAAGAGGTTATCCTGTGTCAGCCAAAGCGTTAGCCCAATGGCAAGGAATAAGGATAATACAGCAAAAGCGTTTAGTTTACTTTTCATAACACAAGTTGCTCCTTCAATTTTTTGCCATTATTACAGTCATTAATCTCGACAATGTAAATGGCTTCAGAGGCTTCTACCACAAAATCCGGCTCGTAAAGATGTGCACCCTGCCAATGGATTTTGAATTGCCCAGTCGCTGTAGGCAGCCATTTTTCCACGTTCTCTTAACGCTCCAGCACGATCGAGAAGATATGCTCCGGGGGTTGGGGTAAGAATATTGTATGCGATTTTTGGAAGTAAATCAAGCATAATCTGACAATGTTTCCTAAAAGTTTATAAGTCCGTGTGACAGCGGAAGGCGTGAAACAGGGTGTTGCCGTTGCCGCTGGAGAACTTAAAAAGCTTGAAGCAGAAAAAAAGCTTATTGAACAGGATATACGTATCCCCCGTTGAAACCGTGGATATTGAAAGGCTCAAGAACGAAATAAAAGAACTATAAGCCGAGCGAAAATCTATTGAGGGCAAGCTTGAGCTGCATTTATAGCATCCTTTGTGACAGACAGTTTAGCAGTTATATTGAGGTGTTTGGCGGTGCTGCATGGGTATTATTTGAATTTAAAATAACTTTAAATAAGATTTAAATATAATCTTACATAAAAAATAGAAAACAAAAGCCTTAAAATGCTCTCGTTTTCTATTAATTTTTTGTGACAATTTTATTTAAAATTGTGTGGGAATGTTTTTGACATTTCTTTATGGATTTTTGACATTCTTTGTGCGCGCTTATATCCACGCCTTTAAGAACATGGAAATCTTTAAAGGATTTATGCAAGCCCTGCACAGTAACTACTGGGTTAATCATGGTTGGCACCATCTCCCAATTTGCTGACATCACGGTTTAACTTTTTGCGAAAGTTGTCTTGCCATTTCTTTGTATATCTCATAAACTCATCGCAAAAACCCGCAACATCATCGCCGGTCACGTCAAGCACATGCTTGCCTTCTGCCACACCGCTCTCAAACAGCGATATAAGTTCATACTGGGTTTTTAGCATTTCCATACCGTCTCCACTGGCAAACTGCCACATATATTTTTGAAGTTTCTCGAAAACAAAGCGGTAATCATTTGGCAGCGCCGCTACACGTGCCATCTGCTCCTTGTATTCTTTTTTGTCACCTATCATTTTACATATGAAATCAAACATGGCTTTTACCCTCCTTGCCGAAATACTCGGCTATCTCACTGTTCAGTTTATCGCGGACCGTTTTGGTATCGGTGCTGTATGCCGCCATAAAATCGTCGGCAAATTTGCTCACATCACTGCCGGTGATTTCGAGTATCGTTTTAGCATCTGCGGCACTGGTTTCAAACAGCTCTATCAAGCCAGTGAACACACTTAGGTCGGTAAAAACTGTCATGTCGCCGCCCGGCGCACCGACACTATACATATAGTGCTGTATCTTTTTGAACGCAATGCGGTATTCCTCCGGCAGTGCATCCACCTGCTTCATCATCTGGCGGTATTCCTTTTTCCCTTCTAAATCACCAATGACCAATTTAATCAGTCCATCAAGCATGATTGTGATCCTCCTTTAATGATTTTATTTTTGATGCAACAAAGTCCCATTTGCTCCAAAATCTTTGCAGCTCCTCACGCCCTACATCATTTAGCATAAAAAACTTTCTAGGCGGGCCCATATCGGACGGTTTTTTTTCGACCTCGACAAGTGCGTTTTTTTCAAGCCGCACCAGTATGGTGTAGACTGTTCCCTCCACCACATCTGTAAAGCCGAGGGCATTGAGCTTCCGGGTGATTTCATAGCCATAGGTTTGTTCACGGCTGATGATTTCGAGAACGCAGCCCTCAAGCACACCCTTTAACATCTCGGTTAGGTTTTCCACAATTCCACCTCCTATAGCTATTCTGCAACACCGATATTATGTATAACTTACTACCTCTATATCGTATCACTAAGTAGGAGCAATGTCAATAGCTAATTTTTGTAGTCATATTATGTTTACAATCACACGCAAAAAATCTATTGACCGATTCGGTTTATAGTACTAAGATATATTTAAACCGATTCGGTTAATGTTATTAGAGGTGATAATGTTGGAAAAATTCTTGAGTTTGCCGCCGGAAAAACAAAATGTCATTATAGACGCTGCTATGAGCCTGTTTGGAGCGGTGGGCTATAAAAAGGCGTCGGTTGCAGATATCGCCGAGGCCTCCGGCATCTCAAAGGCGATGGTTTTCTATTACTTTGGAAGCAAAAAAGCGCTTTATCTGTATCTGATCGAATTTGCGGGCAACACCATCAAAGCCGAAATTAATAATCGCTTTGACAAATCTGTCACAGACTTCTTCGATAAAATACGCTTAGCTTCCGAAATAAAAATGTCGGCACTGAAAAAGTTTCCGGGAATCCTCTCGTTTTTAACAGGTATGTATTATGAAACCGATCAAGAGGTTGCCGAAGATATTAAGCGTTATGTTTCTGAGGGGGAGGCTTTCGGTGCAGCGTTTGTGTTTGAAAATATGGATGCTCAAAAATTCAAGGACGATGTTGACCCCGAGCTTGTACTGAAAATATTGACATACTATTCAGAGGGGTATATGTCGAGCTCTGCCATGCGGCAGGCCACCGACTTTGACGCACTGATAGAGGATTTTAATAGGTGTCTTGACCTTATGAAGCGGCACTTTTATAAAGAAGAGTTTTGTCGTTAATAATGACAAATAAGTAGACTGACTGAATTGGAGGGGAATTACATGTATATATCCATAAAAAAGCTATATAAAAGCTACGGCGGTGAGGTTAAAACCACTGCGCTAAAAGACGCTTTCTTTGAGCTTGAAAAAGGCGAAATCGGCGTGATTTTAGGCCCATCAGGCAGCGGAAAGTCCACGCTGATGAATATTTTGGGCGGCATTGATAGGGCGGACAGCGGGATTGTCAGCGTTGGCGGAGAAAATATCACCAAGCTCACCGACGATGAACTCACCGAATATCGACGCTCAAAAATAGGCTTTATTTTCCAGAGCTACAACCTTGTCCCCCATCTAACGGTGGAGGAAAACATTGAGGTGGTGGAGAACATCAGCGCAGCCCCACTTGCAGTGAGTGAAGTGCTGTCCGCCGTTGGTCTGCTTGCAAAAAAGGACCGCTTCCCTCGTGAGCTTTACGGTGGCGAGCAGCAGCGTGTGGCGATAGCGCGGGCGATTGTCAAAAATCCCGAGCTGCTGCTCTGCGACGAAATCACCGGTGCATTGGATTACGAAAGCGCCATTGAGGTACTGTCGCTTGTACAGGAGATCAGCAAAAGGTTTGGGACAACCGTAGTGATGATTACCCACAACGCCGCAATCTCAGCTATGGCGTATCGGGTGTATAAATTCCGCAGCGGCGAGATGGTGGATGTAACGCAAAACCGCAACCCCGCCCCGGCAAGGGGGGTTGCATGGTGATGAAGCTAAACAAAGCTGTGCCGCGCGTAATCACAGAGAACAAAGGGACATATCTTGGCATCTTCTACATGGTCCTGTTGTCGAGTTTTCTATTTGTGTTCTTTATGTTGGCGGCGGCCAATCTCTCCACCAATAAGGACGCCTATTTTACGGATCTTCGGGCTGCTAAATCTGACCATCGAAGTTCGGCTGGATTGGTACTTTGTTTTGCTGGGACTGGTACTTATTGTGGGTGCATTTGAGCTTGCTAAAAAATTGTGTATGCGCAAAATTGCCGGTGTGCCAATGAGCGAGGCGCTAAAGGCGCAAAAGGAGTAGCAGCATGCCAAAAATCGTGTGGGGTATATATGTAAAACCAGCCCTGGAAAGTGTGTTGCTTTCGGGGGCCGGAAAGGTTCTCATGCACTCATGCTATTTAATATTATAAGCCTTTAATAGCTTATCAACCGTGACGGTTTTACCATTTTCCATAACATTAACCTTTGTAAACTTCCAACCGTCCACTTTTTCAGGGTCAAGTCCTGCGGCTATAAACGGCTCAGGATTCAGCAGAAATACCATATCTCGTTCATTTGTATTTATATCCTTTGCCCACCGAAACGCATTGCCGTTTCCAAGCATCAGCTCGTAAATATCGTGGTCAGTGTGGTATTCAAGGCTACTCCTGTTCTCTCGTATCAGTCTTTCAAATGTGGCTTCAGCTACGTTCGCGTTTTTGACAGCAATAATAAGCTCAGCATTTGTGGCCATAATTCCACTCGGCAGCTTTGAGGTATCAAGCCCGGCGGAAACAAACGGCGCAATACTTAGCGTGATTTTTGGCTCGTTACCGAATGAAAAGCTCTCGGTATCGTTTGGTGAGATAATGGTAACATTGCCACCTTTCGCTACAATTTTGTCACTAAGCTCAGTCGTAATCTCGTCAAAGGACTTTATCCCGTAATTTGCCACAACATCTGTCGCACTGCAAGCTGAAAGAGCAAACAAAGCCGACGTAAAAAGGCACAGTAATATCTTTTTCTTCATAAGCTCCTCCTTTATTTGTACGCCTTAAAGCGCTTTAATCTCAGTGCATTGGAAAGTACTGATACCGACGACAAGCTCATAGCCGCTGCCGCAAACACAGGATTCAGAAGCGGACCACCAAACAGATAAAGCACCCCTGCTGCAACGGGTATTCCTGCAACATTATAAGCAAACGCCCAAAATAGGTTTTGTTTTATGTTGCGGATGGTGCTTTTGGAAAGTTGAATGGCAGTGGGAACGTCCATAAGGTCACTGTGCATCAATACAATGTCGGCCGATTCCATTGCCACATCCGTGCCGCTTCCGATAGCGATACCAATGTCAGCCTGCGCAAGAGCCGGTGCATCATTGATACCATCGCCGACCATTGCTACCTTTTTACCCTCGGCTTGGAGCTTTTTAACCTCATTGGATTTATCCTGTGGCAACACCTCGGACAGCACTCTTGTAATGCCAACTTGCTTTGCTATGGCTTCGGCGGTGCGCTTGTTATCACCGGTAATCATAGCTACTTCAATGCCCATTTCTGTAAGCCGATTAATTGCCTCCCGGCTGCTTTGTTTGACAATATCTGCAACAGCGATTATGCCAGAGATTTTTTTATCCACCGCAATATACATCGGGGTTTTACCCTCATTTGCAAGTCTGTCGGCATCGGTTTCCAAATGCTCTATGGAAATACCTTGCTCGTTCATTAGCTTAAGATTTCCGGCTAGGATTTCCGCTCCGTCAATAATAACCTTAATCCCTCGTCCGGTAAGAGCTTCAAACTCGGATACTGGGAGTAACGAAATATTTTCCTTTTCAGCACCTCTGACAATCGCTTCACCAAGTGGGTGTTCAGAGCCTTTTTCGGCTGATGCTGTAAGCTGCAACAGCCTATTTCTGTCAAAGCCGTTTGTCGATATAACATCGGTCACTTCGGGCTTGCCCTCGGTAATTGTACCTGTTTTGTCAAAAACGATGGTTTTTATCTTGTGAGTTGTTTCAAGTGCTTCGCCACCTTTGATCAGTATGCCGTTTTCTGCACCTTTTCCTGTGCCGACCATGATGGCAGTAGGAGTGGCAAGTCCAAGGGCGCAAGGGCAGGCAATAACGAGTACGGCAATAAATATTGTGAGTGAGAATACGAGTGATTGCCCACTAACCATCCATGCTGCAAAGGCAAGTACGGCGATTACAAAGACAATCGGTACAAAGTACCCCGAAACGATATCCGCCATCTGTGCAATCGGCGCTTTCGAGCCTTGTGCATCCTCAACAAGCTTGATAATCTGTGCAAGTGCTGTATCACTGCCGACTTTTGTTGCCTTAAACTTAATCAGACCGTTTATGTTGATGGAAGCGGCAAATACCTTGTCACCGACTTTTTTATCAACAGGCATACTCTCGCCAGTGAGCATAGCTTCGTCAATGGCTGTCGTTCCCTCAACCACAACACCATCCACAGGAATTTTCGAGCCTGGTTTTACGAGGATAATATCGTCCACCATTACCTCATCAATCGGCGTTTCGATTTCAACACCGTTCTTGATGACAATAGCGGTTTTTGGTGCAAGCCCCATGAGCTTTTTAATTGCTTCACTGGTTTTCCCCTTTGAAACAGCTTCAAGGGATTTGCCGAGCAGAATAAGGGTTATGATTACCCCTGCTGTTTCAAAGTACAAATGCTCTACAAAGGAAAACTGACCCTGCGTGATTTGATATGTTCCGTACAGGCTGTAAAGCACTGCCGCTGATGTACCGATGGCAATTAAGCTGTCCATATTGGGAGAGCGAAGCCAAAGCGCACGATACCCAACAACATAAAACCTATGTCCGGCAATCAAAATGGGAATGGTCAACAGTATTTGCACCAATGCAAAATTAAGAGGATAGTTCATCATATCAAGTATGCCGGGGATAGGAACATTGAACCAGCTTATCATTGCTCCCATTGCAATATACAAAAGCGGGATGGTAAAAATAGCCGATATGGTGAACTTTGTCCACAGTGTTTTAATTTCCTTTTTTTTACGGATTTTATCCTCGTCAACCGTGCTTTTCCCTGCGACCTCTGCCCATTTGTATCCCGCTTTTTCAACAGCCCCACGCACAGCTGCCATATTGGTCTTGGTATAATCCAGCTCGCATGTCAGCCGTTCTGTGGCAAGGTTGACCGACACCGACTTTACACCGGGGATTTTGGTGACCGCTTTTTCTATCCTTGCAGAGCAGGCAGCACATGTCATGCCGATAATTTTAAGAGAATTTGCTCCCTGTGCCATAATCGGTTCCGCTTTGTAGCCTGCCTTTTCCACACCCTTTACAATATCATGAACAGAAATCTTAGTTTCATCGGCTTCTACCGTCATTTTCTCTGTGGCAAGGTTGACCGAAACGGAGCTTATTCCTTCAATCTTGCCGATTACCTTTTCTATCCTTGAAGCACAAGCGGCACAAGTCATCCCGCTTATTTTAAATGTTTCACGCATCTATAAAAACCTCCTGCCAATTCTATCTCTTACCTCCGCAGCAGCCACCACTGCCATTTCTGCCGAAAAAGCCACCTGACATATTGCAACCGCTGCCGCCTTGTGGAATCTCTGCAAGTTGGGCTTCCACCTCGGCTTTATCATAATTGTTAATATCATCAACCACAACGATAGCCGAATTGATCATGCCCATCCAACAGCTATACGGGATAACGCCTGTTTCGGTGGGGGTAAACTCAATTACGTTATCGCCGACCTTGAGGGGTTTTGAGATGTTCAGTGACGGTATGACAATCTCGTTATTACAGGAGTTTAAGTTTTGGCTGTCTGCAACCATTGTCCATTTGACGGCAACGCCTTTCTCCACAACGAGTGTAGGGTAACTGCTTGGCTCAAGCTGTGTGGCAATTTCTTGCACATTGCTGTCTAACTCTTCCGTTTGCGATGTTTCAACCAAGTTTATATATTCGTAGCTGCTTTCTGTGTTATTCAACGCTTTTGCACTCGGAGCAAGAGTTGTAGCCTGCTCGCCTTTGCCAATAAATCCCAACTCATTCGCACCTAAAGCTGTAACCCCAATTAAAAGTGCTGTGGCTAAAACCGAAATACCAGCAATGATATTTTTCTTTTTCATAGTATTACCTCTTTTATAAATTTATTGTGGTTGTATGATAACTTTATTCTATGGAGAACAAAAATAGCTTTTACTCCACAACCGTTATGCTGCTACGAATCATATTCATCCAACAGCTATATGGTATGACTCCTGTTTCCGTGGGTGTAAACTCCACAATGTTATCTCCGGCGGAAAGCGGCATTTCAATCCCGAATTTAGGTATCATAATAGCATTGTTACAGCCGTTTATATTTTTTGCTTCTGCATGAAGATTGAATTTGACAGGGATTCCTTTTTTAACGATAATCGCTCCATACGCTCTAGGCGAAACCTCAACCTGTACAATTTGATAGCCGTCAACAATATTAGGCTCAAAGCCGCTTGTATCACTTTGCTCTGTCCCAATCCCTAAAAATCCCGACTGGCTAAGCCCTGTGTTAAACATTCCCACACCGAGTATAATGACAAGCACAGCACTGACCGTTATTAGCTTTGTTGTAAATTTCTTTGAAAGCATAGAGCTTACCGCACCAAAGCCAAACATAAGCAATGATGTGCCGAGTGCAAACAGGAACATTGAAATCGCGCCTTGTATCGGTGAGCCTGTAGATAGTGCGTATAACTGCATCGCTTGCAACGGACCGCAGGGCATAAGACCATTAAGTAGTCCAACATACAGAGGGCTATTGCTTTTGCCTTCTATGCCGCCTGTTAAAAATCTTGGCATTCTTAGGCTGAACTTACGAAGCCATGGGAATATGTCAAGCATATTCAGCCCCATAACAATCATAAAAACTCCAACAAACAGTGCCACCGCTCCGCGCATGACACCATTAAAGCTGACAACAGAACCGATTGCACCGACTATGCCGCCGACTACGGTATAGGATATGATTCTGCCGAGGTTGTAGAGGAATGACGGACGCATACGGTCGGCCTTGCTTTCACCCTTTGCTCTAAGCCAACTTGTTGGGTTTACGCATTGCGAAAGGCAGATACCGCCACACATGCCCACACAATGAACAGAGGTTAGCAGCCCAATGACAAAAATCGCCGCATAGCTCATTCCTTGCTTGGCTTCGGGGAAATAATTAAAGAAATCAAATCCGCCAAAACGGCCAATCAGCATAGATGCACCTAAAATGATAATCGCAATTATGGCAAGCTGAGGATAGTTTACCTTTTCACTTTGCTTTGAGCTTGTAGGAACATCAACCACTTTATAATTAAGCGCCATAATGGCCTGCTTGATTTGGGATAGCCTTACCTTGCTTTCGTCATATGTAACACTAACTTTGCCGCTATTATAGCTCGCCTTTGCCTTTAAGATGCCGCTTATGGCTTTCAGCTTTTTTTCAATTTTCATTTCACAACCGCTGCAAGTCATACCGCTTACGGTGATTTGTTTAGAAATTTCGCTTTTTGGCATTGCCGCACGTCCTCCGGTTATTTATTTAATGACAGGGCGAGCTTCATATCTGTCATTTGCTTTACCGCCCTCGTGTTTTGACTTAAGTGTAAAGTATGTGTGTGGAGATTGTATGGAGATAATGGAAAATATTATTTTTTCAGAGTAACAATAAACTCGCTACCCTTTGTGTGCTCGCTTTTTGCTTCAATTTTCCCGCCGTGCGCATGAACAATAGACTTTGCAACCGCAAGCCCAATGCCAGCACCGCCCGTATCACGAGCGCGTGACTTATCGGCGCGGTAGAAATGCTCAAAAATATGGGGCAGGTCATCCCCAGATATACCAATCCCTGTGTCGGCTACCGAAAAGCAAGCGACATCCGAGTAGGATTTGAGGGTCACAGTCACTTGCCCTTCATCGGTGTATTTGAGTGCGTTTGACAATAGGTTAATGATCACTTGGCTTATTTTATCTCTGTCCGCTGTTATTGTACAAGGCTCGGCTTGCAGTCTGAGCTCAATGTTTTTTGCCTTCGCTTCGCTCTCAAAGGACATAAGATTAAGCCTTAATAGCTCACTTAAATCAAATTGTTCTTTTTGGAGCGATATATCGGATTTTTCGATTTCTACAATTTTATCGATCTGTGATACCATTCGGGAAAGTCGCAGAATCTCTTGCCGTATGCTTTCAATGCGCTCGTTTGTAGGCTCGAATACACCGTCAATAATTCCCTCAAGGTTAGACTGTATTGTAGCAAGCGGTGTTCTAAACTCATGTGCGTAATCATGCGCCATTTGTTTTTTTATTTCTTGTTGCGCCTGAAGGGTGGAAGCAAGTGCATTAACACTGTCGATAAGGTCATCTGCTTCAATAATATTTGTACAATGAACAATTTTATCCGCATAGCTTCCGCTTGCTATCTCTTTTGTTTTGGCATTGACTAACGATAGCGGTTTTGATATGCGTGTCGCAAAAAATACCGACATTCCGAGAGAGATTACAAGCGTCATCAAGGAAATTGCGGTGAAAACAGTCATTCCGCTGTGTGTCATGCTGGGAATCAGCGCGCAAATATCTTCACAAAAACGGTATGCTATAATTAAAGCCGTGGCTAAAAAAACCGTAATAATAGTATATGAAACAATCAATCTGCTTTTTAGTTTCACCTTCTTATTCCCCCAAATCTATACCCAATCCCACGAACAGTAAGGATATACACAGGATTTGCTGTGTCGGTTTCTATTTTTGCGCGTAGGTTTTTGATGTGGCTGTCGATTGTGCGATCGTAGCCATCAAAGTCAATACCAAAAGCAAGTTCAATCAGTTCATATCGAGTAAAGGTTTTGTTCGGGTACTTTGCCAAGGTTGCAAGCAGCTTAAACTCATTCGGGGTAAGACTTACAGCTACTCCTTGCTTTTTTATTGTGTAGGCGTTAAAGTCAACCTCCAAATCGCCGTTATTCCATGAAACCCGGTTAAATAACGGCGAGATACCGTCACTGCATCTGCGGAACAGGCTGTTCACCCTTGCCACAAGCTCTCTCGGTGAAAATGGCTTTGTCATATAATCGTCAGCACCAATGTTTAAGCCGTCAATTTTATTGTCCTCGCTTGCTTTTGCGGTCAACATGATAATCGGTATGCGTGACTGCTCCCGCACAGCTTTGCAAACGTCCTCGCCGGAGATGTGGGGGAGCATAAGGTCGAGGATCATCATATTAGGGTGTTCCCTTTCAAACAGCAACAAAGCCTGTCTGCCGTCATATGCCACAAGCGTACTGTATCCGTCTTTTTTTAGATATGCCTCAACCGCTTCGGCGATTTTGGGCTCATCTTCAACTATTAAGATTCTTTTCTGTTGCAAGCTAATACCCCCTTTGATATAGCAGCTTAGCATCGTTTTGTGGAGATTTTGTGGAGAACTTGCCCTTGTGCTGTTAACACCGTTTCTATCTGTTCATAGCGTACAGTAACAAAGATAAAATCAATAAACAGTCATATCAATTTAAGAAAAATCAGAATATGCATAATAACCCTTTTAATATATCATTCTTTGTTACGTTGTTCAAGCTTTTGAATTTCATCCATTTATATAGTTATACTTCAATCAAGTCAAGCAACAAGATATCTTGTATAACATAAGGTTCTGATATATAATTGAAAGTAACACTATTAGCGAATGTCGCTTTGCAGCGGCAAACAACCGCTTCTGGAGTTTCATCAAGCACAGGCTTCAAGGAGAGGTTGTGGAGAATCTTTTTTACCAGCTTGTTCACTATCTGGAAGGCATCGGCGAAATAGATTTTACTAATCTTTTTGTTGATGGCACAAAAATAGAGGCACAGGCCAACCGTTACAGCTTTGTTTGAAAGAAATCCACAAATAAATATGAGGCAAGGCTCGATAAAAAGCTAACAGAGCTGCTTGTGGATTTATCGATTAGATACCCATTGCTGGTTGCTCCAGATTCAACGGCGGATGGATATTTGGATGCTCTTAAAAACCTTGCGAACGGTATGGAGTTTGTGTACGGACGTGGCAAGCGAAAAAGCCAACTGCAAAAAGATATTGAGACCTTAACTGAATATCTCACTGGTAAGGTGAAATACACAAGTTACAATGAGACATTCAAAGGTCGAAACAGCTTCTCAAAAACAGATAGTGATGCGACTTTTATGCGAATGAAAGACGACCATATGAAAAATGGCCAGTTAAATATTAACAAGCTCCACAGCAAAAAGAATCGCGAACTTCATGGCGTTACTGCTCACTTACTTAATTCTGCTTAAACTTTGATAATTGAATAGATTATTTTGCCCGCTGAATCATATGAATGTGAGTTAGCGTATTTTGCCATGCCCTTTTGCCTATTTATATTTGGCTGATTTTAATTATTGCATTGAAACTCAAATATTAAGGAGCTGCCTTGCTTTTTTTCTTAGCAAGACAGCCCCAATCTTTTATTAAATCCTTTTAACCTTTACTTTACATCAACAACCCAGTTGCCATTAATAACAAAGACTGGCCAAGAAATTCTAACATCTGCGCTATCGATATCCTTATCAAAAGTAAGCGTCATAGTGGCTGTGTCATTGTTCCATTTGCAGTCTCCGCTTACTACGTCAGGGGTGTATATATGAGCATCTCTTATAGTAACGCCATTTTCCCCGGCGGTATTAAGAGCAAAAACAAGATCTACAGTTGTTTCTGATGTTCTTTTTACTGTTTGCAGAACCATCTTTTGAATACCTAAGTCTATTTCTTTATTAATCTCTTGCTCCTCGTTTATATCCGGTATTTGGATAGGGAATCTTGCGCATTCTTTTTCATAGCTTACGAGTAAGCTAGGGATTTTAACGGATACATCGCCAATAACATCAGAAATAAATGTGGTGATTGGTCTGCCAACAGCGTTTTCGTCTTTTTGGAATGTATAAGTGTTGTTTTCGCTATCAGTTCCCTCAAGCGGCAATGTTTCAGATGATGGTCCACTGCCTAATATTCCGCCACTCGGGTCATTTTTAAATGAAGTTTCGCCGTTCTCTACTACGGGCTTACCTATTGAGCTAAGCCTTATATCGGGATTATCAAAGTTGGTTAATATTTTAAAACCGTTGTCCGTTTTTTGATATCCTATTTTTACCCAGTCAATATTAATTGGAGCAATATTCTCGACATCTTTATCAGCGCTATCATCTATCTTAATCTCCTCTTGACGAGCAGGAATGATTTCGCCGTTATTAATGACAGGCTCTCCTTTTGAAAGAGTAATGTCATAGTCCTTATTGCCAACCGAAAAAGTGATTTTTTCTGTCGGAGCATACCTTAATTCATCTACTTCTGTATCCATAAAGTTAATCATCAAGCCTTTGTCCGTATGTCCATAACCAACAGCTTCATATTTATTGCCTTTGCTGTTTGCAATCTCCATGTCCGGGCATTTATCATCTTCCAAAGTATAATCCATCGTAATCACCAATGAATCATTTGTGAAGATTAAATTTAAAATACTGCCTCCATCTATGGCAAAAGGTTGGGAAAGGAAAAATGCATCCCCTTCAGCTACAGTGTCATAAACAGCAGTTTTGTTAAAGAATGATGATAAAAACTCAGAGATTTCTGATGCATAGACTGTTGAAAAACCTAAAACAGCAACCAATGACGCAGCAGCGGCAACGGGAATAAATCTTCTTTTTTTCATTTTAATCGACTCCTTTTTTAATTTTGCGTGTGCTTTTTTTGAAATGGATTCTATATCAATATCCATACCTTCAACCAATTCCTCTAAACCTTTTTCAAATAAATCATTATCCATGTTTTGAATAAGCTCATGAATTTCGTTTTCATTCATGGGACATAACCTCCTTAATGATTTTTCTTCCCCTCATAAGCCTGTTGTCTATAGCTGATCGGCTTAAGCCTAGAGCGTTCATTAAGTCATTGATTTTTTCATTGAAGAAATACCGTCTTATAAAAAGCTCTTTATCAACCTTGTTAAACGTGTCTATGGCCTCAATAAGGCGTTCCTGCGTTTCCCTGCTAACAATAAGCCGTTCCACAGTATGTAGCTCGTCAGCCTGAGTTTCTAAATAGTCTTCAATATTTTCCACGTTGGATTTTTCTGTCTTACGCCTGTATTCCAGCGCTTTATACTTTGTAAGAATTAATATCCATGTTTTAAAATTGCCCCTTTCGCTGTCAAATTTGTCAATCTTAAGCCAAACTTCCAGCATCACGTCGGAAACACATTCTTCTATATCCTCTTTGCTTCCGGATCGAAGAATATTAGCCGCCAAGTAATAAACCGGCTTGCTATACGTTTGAATTAAAGACTCGTAGGCTTTCGTATTGCGATTTTTTATGTGTGCCACAAGTTCAGTTTCCGTAAAACTCATTTGTTCAGCTCCTTTCATATAGTACTATGCATATAGGGCATTAAATCTCTCAAACAATTTTATATTATGACAACTTAATTCGCAAATAATATAAACACATACAGACGGCTGTTTAGACGAAATCCATCCAAACAGCCGTTTAATAAAATTATTTATCATTACAATTTTCGCATAAGCCATAAAGCATAAGCTTATACCCTGTAATTTTAACATTATTTTTATTAGATAAAACATCATTCACGCTAAAATTAATGTTTACATCATAAACCCTTCCGCATTTCTCACAATACATATGCTCATGCTCATCAAGCCGAAAATCAAATCTATCTCCAAAGCCGGGGACAGACACCTTGCGTATATCTCCGTTTTCCGTAAATGCGCTCAGATTGCGATAGACTGTTCCAAGACTGAGCCTTTCATTATCTTTCTTCAGCTTATGATAAATCTCATCTGCGGTGGGGTGGTTTCTCATGGTGCAAACCGCCGCGAGGATAGCCTCTTTTTGTTTTGTTGTTTTCATTCCCCTCACCTCTTTTAAATAACTATTACTATTATAACTATAATCATAACCATTACTATTATTATAATACACGATAATAATTTTTTTGTAAAGACCTATTGACAAAAAAGACTTTACAGTATATAATCTTTTTAGTAATGATTCTCATTATTAAATCTTGGATATGATTTTAATTTATTATAACTTTAAGGAGGAAATTATTATGGCAAATTTAAAAGGTACAAAAACTGAAGCAAATTTAATGGCAGCTTTCGCAGGAGAAAGCCAAGCAAGAAACAAATATACTTACTATTCATCCAAAGCTCGTCAGGAAGGTTATGAACAAATTGCTGCTATATTTGAAGAAACAGCAAATAACGAAAAAGAGCACGCAAAAATGTGGTTTAAGCTTTTACATAATGGCGATGTTCCTACTACTGCAGATAATTTGAAAGATGCTGCTTCTGGAGAAAACGGCGAATGGACAGATATGTATGCAAGAATGGCAAAAGAAGCAAAAGAAGAAGGCTTTGATAAAATTGCATATCTTTTTGAAGCAGTTGGAAAGATTGAAAAAGAGCATGAAGAACGTTATCTTGCCCTCTTAAAAAATGTTGAAGATGGTACTGTGTTTGCTAAAAAAGAAAAGGTTGTTTGGATTTGCGGAAATTGCGGACATATTCACGTTGGTGAAAAAGCTCCTGAAAAATGCCCTGTTTGCGACCATCCAAAAGCATATTTTTCTATGCGCGTGATTAACTACTAAGAAATACGAACTGTATTAAATAGTGTTTACCTAAATAGAACGATGACTTTATATCAATTCTAAGTCATCGCTCTATTTTTTCATCCGCTCCATGCCTTTTAATAGCAGTAGCACAAAGAATTATCCTAGCATATACATTAATATATAAGACAAGAGCCGACAGTAGGTGAAGCTTTATGAAAAAAGGCGATATAGTCGCAAGGCGAGCATACAATTGTGATATTTATTTCCATATTGTAGACATAAAAGATGACGGAACATATATGTTAAATGGTATGAATTATCGGCTTTGCGTATCAGCGGAGGAAGAAGACCTGGTCCCTATTAAAGTCAGCAATATTCACGATTTCTCAAACGAATTCAAACAGGAACTAAATCAAACGATAGATAGCATATTGGATAAAAGAAAAGCAAAAAGCGCACAAATGCAAACGGGAATTAATCAACTGCCCGGCAAGGTTTTGCATATCGATGCCGATAGGCAATATTTGAATCTATGCAAATATTGCTATAAAAAGCTTGAAATGCGTGCAGATTGCAGAATTATTCCAGAATACGAACAACCCCAAAAAATTGAAGAACTATTAAAGAAGCATATGCCGGATATATTAATAATAACCGGCCATGACTCTCTTGCAGACAAAAATGATAAAAACAATATTGAAAAATATAAAAGCTCAAAATATTTTATTGAAGCGGTTAAAAAAGCAAGGTTATTTCAGCCATCAAAAGACAGCTTGATAATTATAGCTGGGGCATGTCAATCATTTTTTGAGTCATTGATAAACAACGGTGCAAATATAGCTTCCAGCCCAAAGCGCATACTTATCCATGCTCTCGACCCATTATTGATTGCGGAAAGGATTGCATACACGCCATTTGATAAAGTCTTGAGTGCAGATGAAATATTGGAAAACACAATTACAGGAAACAGCGGCATGGGTGCTTATCAAACAAGAGGCACTCTTAGAGAAGGCACAGACCTTCAAATAGAATACTAATTAAGAATCTTTTTTTAAAGGGTTGGAAAACTGTTCATGTTTTCCAACCCTTTTGTCAATAATTTATTTCCCGACTTCAACGCTAAAGCGGCATATTCGGCCTCATCGAACTCACGTTAATTTTTCTTATTGATTTTCAGATTTTTGCTTGATCAAGCTCTCAAAATATTGTTTGTTATAAAGAACGCTTTTGTTGCCTGGCTTAAATGTTCCTGCTATATCGTTATAGTGGCTTGCTTTTTCATATTCTCCCAGTTTGTCATAACATACGCATAGCTGTATATTTGGTATATATCCGTAACAATCTGGAGAATGAAAACCGCCCCGCTCTTCATTATATTCTCTATCAGCTGCTAGTTTATACCAAAATATCGCCAGATTATATTTGTTTCGTTCCAAGAAATATGTTCCTATATCACAGCAGATTTCTGCTCTCGGAAAATCATACATAAAACTACGCAGCAGTGATCTTAATTCCATAGCCTGATCCCCTGCTCTTTTATAACATTTTGCAAGATCTGAACAAGCACTAATGTTATTTTCGATCCAACCGTTGCCTGCATCCAAAAACTTATTAAACTCTTCAATCGCTTCGTCATTGTAGCCGTTATTGCTAAGCTCTCTTGCATAATAAAAGCGCTGTCTTGGGTCTAGCGTTTTACCCTCACTAATCATACGTTTGAAAATCTTCAGGTTTCTTTCGGGTTCATTAGGGCGCATTTTTTTATGACAAATGGATATATCTTTGTAGACAATATTCCCTTCTGGTGCTATAACCTCATGTATTTCTCCAATCCATTTAAAACCTTTGATTCTTTTAAAAATTCTTTCACGATAATAACTAAAAGTGGGAACGCCTTTTTCATCAAAAGCGACATCATATCTTAGCATAATCATATCTGTAGTTTCATCCAAATCTTTAAGAAGTTCTTTAATTCTTGATTGGTTTTCCTCATCAATTATATCATCAGCATCAAGCCACATAACATAATCCATAGTAGCTTTTGAGAAAGAAAAGTTTCTTGCAGCAGCAAAATCATCAATCCATTCAAAGTCATAAAGCTTATCAGTATACGTCTTTGCAATTTCTTTTGTGCTGTCGACAGAGCCCGTGTCTACGATTATTATTTCGTCCGCAATATTTTTCACGCACTCTAAACATCTGCCAATAACATCCCTCTCATTTTTCACAATCATACATACGCTTAATGTAGCCATAGCAACTACCTCCATAAAATAAACAAAGCAAATATTGATGCAGGATTTGCCTACCCTCAATACCATTTTATTGTGATAGGCTTGTTTTCGAAACTGTTTACTATCTTTTTTCGTTGAAATAAAAAAAGCGCCGAGCCAATTTCCTCAACGCTTGTAAAAATTAATATTTAACTTTATTTATTGCTCTCATGGCTTAATTGCCATGGAATACCAAATTTATCAACCAACATTCCATAACAATCGCTCCAAAATGTTTTCTGCAATTCCATATGAACAGCTGCACCGTCTTTCATGCGTTCGAACCAAGTCTTAAGCTGATCCATGTCCTTACTGCTAACAGTAATATTGACATTATTACCTTCTACAAAATGCATAAACGGTGTTGTATCTGACAACATTATAACGCTATCCGAAATCTTAAGCTCTGTATAAAGAATCAGCTTTTTCTGTTCGTCAGACAACGCCGGAAAATCTTGATTTGGCGGCATATCTCCATACGTCATAAACTTTGGCTCATCACAACCAAACACATTTTTGTAAAACTCAACCGCTTCTCTACAATTTCCGTTAAAATTAATAAAAACGCTTACTGCCATAAACTACATTCCTCCTGTGATTATATAAAATAAAATTATTATACTGTTAACTGTATTAGTTTATCAGCAATAGCATCCAGCGGAAGTATAAAATCAGCCGCTCCCATATCAATTGTAACTTTAGGCATCCCAAAGACAACACAAGTTTCTTTGTTTTGGGCTATTACCTTTGTGCCCTTTGCATGTAATTCATACAGCCCTTTTGCTCCATCCGCGCCCATGCCAGTTAACACAACGCCAACTATTCTTTTGCAATCTGCAATCTTTGCAATAGAAGCAAAAGTTATATCCGCCGCTGGTCTTACCCCGTTTGACTTTTCACCAAAAAACGTTTCTACGCCATATTTTGATGAGATTTTACAAAGCCTCATATGTAAATCCCCCGGAGCAATATATGCAGTTCCCATTCTTAAAAATTCACCGTTTTCTGCTTCCTTAACTTTTATTTTACAAAGCTTGTCGAGCCTTTCAGCAAACAGCTTTGTAAAACCTGAAGGCATGTGTTGCACTATTAAAATAGCAGGCATATTGGGAGGAAGCTTTGTTAGTATCCCGACAAGGGCTTCGGTCCCTCCTGTAGACGATGCAATAGCAATAATATGCTTAAAATCGTCCACAAAAGCTCCATCAGACTGCAACCCCATGCCCGCAGTCTTTTGCATATAATGAGGAGATGTCTTTATTCTTCTAACAACATCCCTTGAATAAACACCCCAAGCAACTTTATTATCCCCGATAGGTTTATGAATAACATTGCTAATCCCGATATTAGCAAAATTAACCTGCGTACTGTGGCCTGCAATTATTATCGTAATTTTAAACTGCTTTAACATCGCCTTAACATTTTCTTCAGTCAGCTGTATTGTTAAAACGTCTATTATAAGAGCGCAGTTTGGAGTGTTTATTAAAAAAGGATAAGCCTGTGATAAATTTAAAGGAGTTGATATAACATCAAGGTCACCTTCATTTCTCAATTCGCGTGACAGCAAGTTCTTATAATTATTGTCTTGTGAAAGAATGATAACCTTAATATTATGAGAAATCACAAGCCTCAACCTCCAAAATCAATATGGTTCGGTATATTATCCTCTCTCATCTTCTTAACCAATTCTTCAATAACTCTATCGGCATCATCATAAGCTACCTGGCATGTTCCAACTTGCGGATGACCGCCGCCACCGTATTTTAATAGCAAGCTGCCGACATTTGTACGGCATGTCCTATTTATAACGCTATGACCAACAGCTATAGGACAATTTTGTTTTCCTCTGCCGTCCACTATCCAAATAGAAATATTCTGCATAGGAAACAGGCTATATAATAAGAATCTGTTTCCTGTATAAATCGTTTCTACATTCCTTAAATCCGTAATAATAATGTTATCTGCAATTCTTGTATGATCAAGGAGCATTTGTTTAAATAAAACATCCTGCTCAAAATAAAGATTGACCCTTTCCGCAACATCCGGCATAGCTAAAATCTCTTCGATTGTCTTTGTTCCACAAGCCTCCATCAAAATACCCATAAGCTCATAATTGCTTATTGTAAAGTTTCTAAAGCGACCCAAACCTGTTCTCGGATCCATAATAAATCCCAAAAGAACCCATCCAGACGGAACCAGAATCTCATCCTTTGTCAAATCAGCCGAGTCGACTTTGTCGACAGCCTTTATCATAGCATCAAACCCTGGGAACCTTTCCGCACCGCCATAATAATCATAAATAACCCTAGCTGCGCTCGGAGCTTTCCTAGTTTCACCCTCATACACAAGATCTTCCCCCAAGCGCTCCAACTCACTTGCGTGATGATCAAACCAAAGCTTACAGCCCTTTATATAGGGGATATTTGCAAGGATATCGTTGTCTGTAGCTTCTACAAGCCCATCTTGAATATCCTTTGGATGCACGAATTTATAATCGTCTATCATTCCCAAATGCGTTAAAAGAGCTCCGCACGCTAAACCGTCAAAATCACTTCTTGTAAGCAATCTCATAACTAAAAACCCCCAAGATTTAATAAATATATTATTCACACTTCTTTTATATTATATCACAAAATTGTATGAATCAATCCACAAACTATATCGGCATGTATTTTATAATAATTTAAAGATAATAATAAACTCGGTAAGTTTAAATAATTTTGGGAGGGAAAAAAATGGATATTGAACATGAGTTATATATGGATGAAAAAGGCCCAGAAAAACTCCCGATACAGCCACAGCAAATAGATGTTTTGGGAAAGCCAGATTTTTTAAAGGAATACGGCCAAATGATATTGCCAGACAAAAGCAAGAAAAACCCACGCGGCAATATAAGCTATCTTAACATCATTGGGCAGATTGAAGGGCATGTTATGATGCCTCCAACAAATAAAACAACAAAATACGAGCATGTTATACCACAACTGCTTTTAATATCAGAAAACCCTGAAATAGATGGCTTGCTTATCGTTTTAAACACAGTCGGCGGTGATGTTGAAGCCGGGCTTGCTATTTCTGAGCTTATTTCAAATGTCGGAAAGCCGACAGTATCACTTGTTATTGGCGGCGGGCATTCAATCGGCGTACCTCTGGCCGTTGCTGCGCGTTATTCTTTTATCGCACCCAGCGCAACAATGACGATTCACCCTGTCCGTATGAACGGAACTGTTATAAGTGCTCCACAAACGTATGATTATTTCAACAAAATGCAAGAACGCATTTTAGAATTCATAGTCCGCAACTCACGCATAAAAAAAGAACGCCTTAGAGAAATCATGTTGGATACAGAAAAGCTGGTTCTTGATGTGGGCACTATATTGATTGGAGAAGAAGCCGTGAGGGAAAACCTCATAGATGCCACAGGCGGACTTAACGACGCAATGGAAATGCTTTATAAACTAATCGAAGAAGATCGGTCTAAAAAAAACACAGAAACCGAAAAATCTAAGGCACAACCAAAGCGTGAAAGAAAAAAGAGCAACTCCAACACGACAACCCAATAGAAAATGGGGGCGCCGCATTTTGCGACGCCCATAATATTTTTTCTAGATTTCAAAATCAGTACTATAAGAAACAGCTATAGGAACGTTGTTTGCATCCCATAAGAAAATCTTTATTTTGCCGCTATCATATTGTTCAGGAATATCAAACGATAGGTTAACATCTCCATCTATATCGCCCAAATCTATATTACCAATACTATCATACCATACTAATGCGCCATTATCATCATAAAGGGCACATTTTGCAATTGCTCCTGAGAATTTCAGTTTGTCTGAAATAGTGGAAGCTATATTTATGCTAATATTGTTTCCATCCTGCGCAAAGTTATATAGCTTATATGGCATAAAGCGTTCATAATTATAAACTTCTATCTCAGCAAGCTGGATTCTATAAGCGTTTGCAACGCCCTCACCCATCGCTATTTCGCCCAAAACAGTAATAGAAATGCGAATATATTGCGCTGAAACCTTATCAAAGTCAAACACTTGGCCCTCAAAGCCTTTCGGCGAATGACCAGATACCTTTTTGACAGTTGTAAAGTTTGTGCCATTATTGCTTACCTGGATTTCAAATGTGCTTGGGAAGTTAGGCACTCCTCCTGTTGCAGTAGCCGCCCCATCCCCTCTTGGGAACATAATAACCCTGCTAAATTCTTGAACAGAGCCAAGATTAATAGTGATGTTGTGCGGTGTTGATAAAGTTTTTGTAAGCACGTCTGTAGTGTATCCAATGCCGCCTGCGGTGCTGTTCTTTCTGTAGCCGTCAGTGATGTTGCTTGCCGTCCATGTTGGTGGATAATTAAGCTGGCTTGATACGGTAACAGCCTTTTTGTAAGCAAGATTCTCTCTTGAAATACTAATAGTCTTTGCATTCACATCAACATTTCCATTTACAGTAAACGAAATCTTATTTTTGTCAATGACAGCTCCTTCAGGAATGCCTTCCCATGCTGCAAATATATCCTCGTTATAATAAGTAATAAGCTCAGCATTAATAACAGAATCCTCTTTAAACGTTATTTCGTAAGGAAGATTTGCTGTCTTTCCGTTTATCTTTAATACCGCGCCTTTAGCGTTTGTGGTGAATTTGACGTTATAGAATACCGGATCAACTATCTTTGCTGTAAATGAGTATTTGCCTGAGCCAACCTCATAAACGGCCTTTTCACCCTGAACACCGATGAATTTAACATTTTCAGCCGTATCAGCAGGAACTCCACCTTCTAAAACCACGAAATTCTTGGCATATGGCAAACGAACTTTTGCAGTTGTGTTAGCCGGTATTGCTATATCAAGCGTTACTATACCTTCTGCGTTACGAGTCCAGCTGGATGTAACATTGCCAAACATAGTCATAGTTGTTGCATTTACATATTCAAGATCGCTAGGTATATATGGGTCAATAACGATATCTTTATACGCTATGCCGCCGTTTTGTATACCAGCCAGAGATTCAAAGAACCAGTTTTCAATATGTCCCATCATTGCATGGTTTTGCGAAGCATTCATATCCCAGAATTCCGGCAATGAAGTCGCACCATTTTCGATGAAATACCAATAGCTCGGCATTGTCTTGTTGCTTGCCATTTTGTAAACAACGTCGGATCTTCCATTCTTTGCCAAGGCATCGAACATGAATTTTAATCCAACCTCACCTGTGCTAAGATGATTTGTTCTAACCTCGACAGCACCAACAAGTTGATCTAAAATAATATCAAAATATTCATCAGGAACAAGCCCTGCGAATAAAGCAGCAGCATAGCTTGATTGGCTACCTGAGCCGTATTTTAATGTATTCTCATTAAAATATTGCTTATTAAATGCAGCTTTGATGTTTTCAGCCAATCCAGCATAATCAGCAGCTTCGGCAGGTTTGTCTAAGATAGACGAAATCTGTTCCATAGCTTTTGCCAATGAATAATACGTTGAGCTAACTACCAAGCCAAGAGGTGTGGAACCGTCATACGCACCCCAGTCTCCAAGGCCATGGTTTAACAAATAGTTATTTTCTTTTGTTTTAAGATAATCCATATATTTGACCATCGTTGGATAAGCACGAGCCAAAACATCTGTATCCCCATAAGTCTGATATGAATAGAGCGGATCAAACACAACCGCTCCGCCCCATGTTGGATCATCACGGAATCCTCCGCCAAACACAGTATATTCCGGAGCAATATCCGGCACAAGGCCGTCAGCCGTTTGCGCATCAGTCATATCAGCTGATATTTTACCCATCCAAGCCGCTATATCATAGTTATATGCCATAGAATCATACATCAAATGACTAACCTCAAGCCAACCCAGCTTTTCTCTATGCGGGCAGTCAGTTAAAACAGAATACATATTACTTTCAACCGAACGATTGATAATCGTATGGATTTGGTTTATGACTTCGCTGGAAGTATCCAGAGAACCGATTTTTTCATTCAAGTTGCGAAGAACATAACCCTTTATCATATCAGTTGTAGGCGGAGTTGTTAACCCTCTTACCTCAAGATATCTAAACCCGTGATAAACAAACTGCGGATGCCAAACCTCAACGCCATCGCCTTTAAGCGTGTATGAATCCCATATAGGGCTACCTGTTGAGCCTTGATTGACCGTGCCGTTTGCATTTAAATGTTCGCTTGGCCACATTGTGATTTTTGTTCCTGCTTCACCTGAAATCGTTATCTCAGGCCAACCAGCAAAGTTCCTTCCCATATCAAAAACATAAACACTATCAGAGATTTTAGTAACCTTAACAGCTTTAAGAACTTCTGATATGCCTATAGGATTTGTTATTCTTGCTTGAAGCTTGCCTGCTGGAACTCTTGCCAAACCTGCGTTAAACCATCCGAACGATGTGTCGCAACCCGGTTTATCCCAATTTTCTTTAACAAGGCGAGCATCAAAATCCTCTCCGCCATACCAGCCAGAGAATGTTATTGGGCCGCTTGTTGTCAGCCAGCTTTGATCGGTAACAATAGTTTCTGTCTGACCATCTTCATATGTTATCGTAAGATTTGCAATAAGCTTTGGTGTTCCTTTTGTTTCGACCAACTTCTGATATCTACCAGGAGTCGCCGGGACGTTATAAATGCCGTTTCCGATCATCGCTCCTATTGCATTGTCCCCTTCTGTCAGCAAACCTGTTACATCATAAGTCGAATAGAAAATCTTTTTATTGAATTCTGATTCGATCGGCTCTAAAACGTTTTCCGAAATGTTTTTTCCGTTTATATGCACTTCATAAACGCCAAGACCTGATACATACATACGAGCCTGTTTGATAGGTTTATTCAAGCTAAAATCCTTGCGGAAAATCGGCAATGCGTCGTTCAACTGAACGTTTAAAACTCTGTTTTCTCCGCCAACGTTGCCAACATCAAGCTTATTATTGCCGCCAACGTTTACGATAGTCCCACCAAAGAATGGATTTTTTCCGTCTTCAAAATTTGCATCAAAAGTAATAGTTGGAACGTCATTAATGTATGATGTTACAACAAAATTATCAAAGTATGCGCGCTCCGCACCGTATGTTCTTAATCCAATATAGCCGTCGACAAGGTTGCCACTGGTGTCTGTATATGTATCAATAAGAGTATCGTCAATCCATGTTTTTATTATGCCGCTGTTAACTTCAATAGTAATATGATGTTGCTTGTTTAATAAATCAGCCTTTGAAAACATTCCTGTCAAGTTTACATCCTGCACGGCAGCAGAACCGTTGACATACTGATGCCTTCTTAACAAAGGATTAGCCAAAGATGTAACAAATGACCAGAGATATAAATTGCCAGAATCTTTAAAGGAGAATATTATGCCTGCATTGTCTCTAGTTATTGTCATATCCGTTTCGATTTTGTAATGCAGAACGTCGCCTTCGCTAGCCTTTCTTGTCATTGAGCCTTCGATCCATTTTGCATTAGACCAGCCGGAATCCATAAGCCCTGTTTCAAAAAAAGCTTCTTCAGAAACGGCAGAATTGCCATAATTGTCCCACGCTTTTACAGACCAGTAATAACGGGTTGATGGCTCTAATGCTTTTCCTGCATATTTAATGTTCATGCATTCGTTTGATACAACTTTGCCAGAATTCCAAACTACTTCGCCGCTTGGGGCGGTTTTATAAACTGTTACTTCATATGCGGTCTGTAAAACACCGCGCACGTCTGAATCTAGCTGCCAATTGAATTTTGGTGATTTTGAGTCAATCCCTAAAGGATCCTTTAAATATTCCGTTTTCAGGTTTTGCACGATAAGGCCAGCCTTCTGAGCAAGCAAGGGCATGTATGTCATAACAGAGAAAAACATACATGCAACCATCAGAAGCGCTATAGGCTTTTTAAACACTTTCATTCTCAACATCTCCTCTTTATATTAATTATTTGTATACTTATACTATATAATTTTACACTTGCATTGATCAGATGTCAATGCTGTATTAAACTTCGGGGCAAAATATGGCGCATATTGGTTTAAGTGACTAAGTAGCCGCATAAAAAATCAAAGAAACAACAAACATCACTTATAACACTTTTTTGATGATATTCCTCCTCTCTGATAAATAAATTTTGCAGTAACTCATTCATTATTTAATTAATCTCCAAATCCCTCCTGATTTAAAAATATACAACTTAACCAAAAATTTATATGCCGTTTATATTATTATATAATATAAACACTAATATATCAAGCAACTATCATGACACAAAATACCATTTTCTTGACTTTTTTTATAACTGTTATTGTCATTTGAAACCTATTTTTGTAATTGCTAAACCACACAAAAAAAGCTTTGTGAAGCCAAACACTCCACAAAGCCTAATATCTATGATACATCCTCGCCTTTTACCATTTTCAAAAGCGGTTCCATTTTCTCATATAAGACGACAATTAAATCATTCTTTTTAGCACGAGCCATCGCATGTTTTAGCGCCTCTGTTTCATCATCAATTATACGAATGCTTTTCTTGTTAAAAGAGCTGCTTGTTACAGAATCATATAACAAGTTTGCCACTTCATGCTCTTGTCTGTTTCTC
>CAYVCG010000024.1:26695-28987 GCA_964449985.1 uncultured Defluviitaleaceae bacterium | reverse complement strand
TGGCCATGTATATGCGTTCCATTTTATGTCAATAATCCATTTATGGATTAAAGATGGCAACGTGCATAATTCAATGTTTTTGCGTAAAGTTAGCGCAAGCGGCGGGACTTGCGTTCCCGACCACCAATTTTGGCGTGTTTTTCGCCAAAATGGAATGAGGGAATGCGTTTTGTCCCGCAACTTTTAAGCAAAAATTACGTATTGCACGGTTGCCAGATTAAAAAGGGGCGATATTTTTTATGAATAAATTTATACAAACAATTACGCATTCAGTTACGCATTGGTTTAAAAGAGAACGTAAAACACTACTACTCTCCCTCTGCTTTGCATTTGTATTTACGATAGCGTTTGCGTTCGCGACAAACGCATATTCAGACACAATACAAAACGGAATAGCAAGACAAGTCGTGCGTTTCCATGTTTTGGCAAACAGCAATAGTGAAGCAGACCAAGCATTAAAGCTTAAAGTACGGGATGGCGTTTTAGAGCGTATGCAACCGCTAATAAATAACTCCAAAAGCTTCGACGAGACAAAAACTATCCTATCAAATAATTTGGACATCATAACAGCCTGTGCAAAGGATATTATAAACGAAAACGGTTATGATTACAGCGTTAGCGCAGCAGTCACAAAAAGCATTTTCCCAACGAAAACATATGGAGATATAGCATTTCCAGCCGGTCAGTATGATGCGCTTCGTATAGAAATCGGAGAAGCAGAAGGAAATAACTGGTGGTGCGTTATGTTTCCACCGCTATGTTATGTCGATGTTACGCAAGATGAAGGAAGTAAACAATCAAAAGAAGATCTAAAACATATACTAACCGATAACGAATATGACGTTGTTGCAGGACCATCAGATGATTTGCCTGTAATAATAAAGTTTAAAATAGTCGAATGGTGGCAGGAAATAAAGAATAGTATCTTCTTCTAAAATGGAGGTGGGCTTATGACAAAGATTTCATATAAAGCATTGTTGTTTTTAGTCGCACTGATTTTTTTCACACAAACCTTCCTAAATGGTGCAACCGTATATTCTCAGGAGGTTTATCCTGCCGATACGGCGGTGCTCACAAGGGAAAATGATATTTGGCTTTTGGCATGCATTATAAACGGCGAAGCAAGGGGAGAGCCTTATGTTGGGCAAGTTGCTGTTGGGGCTGTTGTATTAAATAGGGTTGAAAGCCCATACTTTCCTGGGACTGTCTCAGGCGTTATTTATCAGGAAAGGGCGTTTGATGCAGTAAAAGACGGTCAGGTGACTCTTACTCCGACGAACTCCTGTATAAATGCCGCAAGAGATGCCATGAATGGCTGGGATCCGGTTGATGGAGCATTATATTATTGGAATCCTAAAACAGCTACGAGCAGATGGATCAAACGCCTTACTATTTTTAAAACTATTGAGAATCATGTGTTTGCTAAGTATTAAAAAATCGGAAGGGAGAAACAATCTTGGATGTTAAAAGGCTACTTACACAAAACACTTTTTATTATCTAATCATTGCTCTTATAATAGTCGCGTCCGTTTCCTTCGGTTTTTACCAATATGGACAAAGGCGAGCTTATAACCGCAGTCTAACAAGCAGCTATGGCCGGACGCTGCATAACGTTTCCGGATATGTTGATGACGTAAACACTCTTTTGACAAAGGTTTCCGTAACAAAATACCCACAACAAAGCGCTCCAATTTTTGCAGAGATTTGGAAGCAAGCCGGATCAGCGCATGAAAGCCTTTTAGATTTGCCGTATAACCATGAGATAGTCGTCAACACACTGAAATTTTTGTCGCAGACCAGCGACTTTTCCTATGCAATGATGACTAAAAATATAGATGGCCAAGGCATAAGCGATGAAGACATAGAAAAAATCGAGAGCTTAAAGGAGTATTCATCAGCATTGTCCTCGGATCTCGTCGACATTGTTGCTAACGTTGGCGCAACAGGAGACGTGGATTGGGATTTGTTGCGCGATGAAACGCTTGAAAGCGGAAAAGTATCATCAAAGGCATTATTAGGCAGCATTACCCAAGTCGGTAAAACATTTCAAAACTATCCTAGCCTTATATACGACGGGCCCTTTTCTGACCACATTCAAAACATCAACCCAAAAATGCTTGAAGGCAAGAGCGCAATAACAATGCATGAGGGCATGGAAATAGCTCAGAAATTCAGCCGTCTTGAAAAAATTGCATACGTAAAATTCATTGAAGAAACGCCGGAAGGAATAGAAAACACTTTGCCCGTATACACATATTTAGTAAACGGCGGGCCTGATAGTCATGACGTTTA
>CAYVCG010000024.1:14158-26595 GCA_964449985.1 uncultured Defluviitaleaceae bacterium | reverse complement strand
CTTTGCCCGTATACACATATTTAGTAAACGGCGGGCCTGATAGTCATGACGTTTACATTGATGTCGCAAAGCATGGCGGTCTTCCCATTTGGATGCTTAATGCCGTAGACACTTCCGGAGAAGTTGCTCTATCCACAGAACAGGCGTTAGCGCTGGCAGAGGCATTTTTGAGTGATAACGGCTTTAACAGCATGAAATACAGCTATTATGAGGTTTATGGCTCTAATATGGTTATTAACTTTGCTCCGTTTATCGGCGGAGTGATAATGTATCCTGATTTGGTTAAGATAAAGGTAAGCCTTATTGATGGCTCGATTTTGGGCTATGAAGGCAGAGGCTATATAAACATGCACCATCAAAGAGAGTTGCCGTCAGAAATTATGAACGCAGACAAAGCAAGAACGTTTGTCTCTGATGAGCTTTCTATAACATCGGCAAACAGAGCTGTTATACCGAAAGCATCCGGTGAAGAGGCATTATGCTATGAATTTAAGGGCAAGATGAAAGATAAGTCTAGGGATAAGACGTTTATAGTCTATATAAATGCTGTAACGGGCAAGATGGAGGATATATTTGAACTTATAGAGACAGAAAATGGGATTCTGGCAGAATAATTCGATCCATTGAATTATTCTGCCGCGCAATGCGCACACCTTACAAAAATCCCCATTTTGTGCAATTTTACTTGTCAACAATTGATTTGGGGCTTTTGCGCTCCAAATCTTTTTATTGCAAAAATTAACTGCTGTATTGTAAAATAATAACATCTTTTTTAAAGGGGGATATTTATGACAATTGCTATAAGAAAATGGAAAACAGAAGATGCTTATGACCTTGCTCAGGCATTAAATAACAAAAAGATTCTTAACAATCTCCGTGATGGCATTCCATATCCATATACGGAAAGCGATGCCCTTATATACATAACGTCTATGTTAAACACACAAAACGACAGCTCATATGCTTGGGCGATAACCGTCGATGGTAAAGCAATAGGTAGTATTGGGGCTCTTCGGAAGGAAAATATCCATAGACAAACGGCGGAAATAGGCTATTATATAGCGGAACAATACTGGGGCAAAGGTATAGGAACAAAAGCGCTTTTATCCGCTTGCTCTTATATCTTTGAAAACACCGATATTATAAGAATCTTTGCAGAACCGTTTGCGCATAATAACGCGTCCTGCCGTATATTGGAAAAAGCAGGCTTTGTTCTGGAAGGTGTGTTGCGGAAAAATGCCGTTAAAAATGGTAAGATCGTTGATATGAAGATGTATGCCCTGATTAAAGATTGATTATATATCTACTCAAATAATTAGCCTAATAAAAAAGTATATATCATATAATAAATATATATTTTTTATCGGAGATGGTTATTATGAGCAGTATTGCAGGGTTTGTTGATTTCAAAAACAACGCGAGGAATTATATAGAAGTATATTCCAACATGATAAACTCGCTTGTGAAAAGAGGCCCAGACGATGCAGGCATATTTATTTCGGAAAATGTTTGTCTTATGAATACACGCCTTGAAATCGTCAAATCCCCAAACAGCAAGCAACCAGCAATTTACACTATAGGCGACGAAAAAATAATCCTCGTTCTTGACGGCGAGATTTATAATACAAAGGAATTGACAGAAGAATTAAAAACTAAAGGACATGATGTGGATGAAAATGCTGATTCACAAGTTTTGCTCCATTGCTATGTTGTGTGGGGAGAAAAATGCATTGAAAAAATAAATGGAAATTTCTCCTTTGCCATATACGACAGCAGAATAAACAGCTTGTTTGTGGTTCGAGATAGATTAGGCGTCCGTCCGCTATTTTATTGCCATATAGGTTCAAGCTTTATATTTTCATCAGAAATCAAGGGCCTATTGAATCATCCGCTCGTTCGCCCCGAAATAGACAATACATCAATACTGGAAATAATGCTTTTAGGGCCTGGCAGAACGCCGGGTTATGGCGTTTTTAAGAATATATCCGAGCTTAAACCGGGGCATTGTGGATGTTTCAGCGAAAAAGGGTTTGATACATACTCTTACTGGCAGCTTGAGGCGAAAGAACATAAAGAAACATTTGAAGAAACCATGGAAACAGTAAAATCCCTTTTAACCGATTCAATAAAAAGTCAGTTAAAATCCGATGTTCCCCTATGTGCATTTTTATCCGGCGGCCTTGATTCCAGCGTGATTACAGCCATCTCTGGCGTGAAAAAAACGTTTTCTATAGATTATGCCGAAAATGACGTTTACTTCAAATCCAACCGTTTTCAGCCCGAAGGGGATAACAAATATATAGAAATAGTCAGTAAATTTCTAGGCACAGACCACACCGTCATCACAATCAAAACGGATGACTTGGTAAACAGCATATTTGATGCAGTCAAAGCAAGAGATTTGCCGGGCATGGCCGATGTTGACGGATCTATACAGTTGTTCTGCCGAGAGGTTAAAAAACATAATGTAGGCGTTGCATTATCTGGAGAATGCGCTGATGAATTGTTTGGTGGATATCCATGGTATCGTGACAGCGACTTACGATCAGCTGAAGGCTTCCCATGGTCGCAATCGACACAATATAGAGCATCATTTATCCGTGATGAATTCTTACAAAATACAGACCCAAACGAATACGTCCGCAGCAAATATATAAATGCTATTTCAAATGTTTCCACGCTTGATGACGACCCACCCTTGGAAAAACGCATGAAAGAAATGTTCCGGCTTAACACAGATTGGTTTATGCAAACACTTATTGATAGAACAGACAGAGCCAGTTCTCAAGAAGGCTTTTCAGTTCGCATACCGTTTTGTGATTATAAAATAGCAGAATATTTGTATAACACGCCTTGGGAATTTAAAAACTTTATGGGCAGAGAAAAAGGTCTATTAAGGGCGGCTATGGGCGGCATTATCCCAGACGAAGCCCTTTGGCGCAAGAAAAGCCCATTCCCAAAAACTCACAACCCAGAGTACTTGAATAAAGTTACGGCAATATTGCTTGATATATTGTCATCACCAAACTCACCACTGCTAGATATATTGAAAAAATCGGCTCTGGAAACCCTTTTGACAGCTGATGTATCCCAGCCATGGTATGGCCAGCTTATGACAACGCCACAAACAATAGCATACTTTATACAGCTCAATTTCTGGCTTGCTGAATACAAAATCAGTATTGTTTGATAACAATCAGCTATTTTTCTAATATAAAAATAGTAAATTGTGCT
Source organism: uncultured Defluviitaleaceae bacterium (assembly GCA_964449985.1). Lineage (GTDB taxonomy): Bacteria > Bacillota > Clostridia > Lachnospirales > WRAX01 > CAYVCG01. The sequence goes on along the minus strand of CAYVCG010000024.1, from coordinate 23,361 downwards.
ACTTGACTTTTTGTTGTTTGTATGATAAGTTATTTATATTCGAATAATTTTAACACGTTGAAGAGGAATATTAGGTTTTTGATTGTTTTCAGAGAGCCGCCGGTTGGTGTGAGGTGGCATCATAAAAAAGCTGAACTCGCCTCGGAGTGGATTGCTGAAATAAAGATTTGATTGCTTTGCAAAAATCTTGCCAGTAGGTGAATCCGGCGGCCGCCCGTTATTGCGGAAGAGCATCGGTTTGATTTTGTTCATCCCCGTGCTTATTGAGCGTATCCTTTTATTAGGATGAATTAGAGTGGTATCGCGGAAAGCATAGCCTTTCGTCTCTTTTGTTAGAGATGAAGGGCTTTTTTATTATTCGTAAAAGTATAACTTCCCACCGAATAGCAGCGGGAAGTAGACCCAAAGCAATTAAAAAAAGAGGAGGATTTATTATGAAACATACAAAATACAGACCATTCCCCCCGATTAATAAACCGGACAGAAGATGGCCGAATAACGTTATTACAAAAGCGCCGATTTGGTGTAGTGTAGATTTGAGAGATGGCAATCAATCAATAGAAACGCCCATGACTTTGCAGCAAAAGCTTGAGTTTTTTAAATTCCTTGTCAAAATGGGCTTTAAAGAGATAGAAGTAGGCTTTCCCGCAGCATCCGATACGGAGTTTGAATTTGCTCGCAGGCTTATAGAAGATAATCTGATACCAGACGATGTTACAATTCAGGTCTTGACTCAATCTCGCCGCCATATAATCGAAAGAACCTTTGAATCTCTTAACGGCGTTAAAAAAGCTATTGTGCATCTGTATAACTCTACCTCGACCCTTCAAAGAGAGGTTGTTTTCGGCAAGAACAAAGAAGAAATAAAGGAAATAGCAGTATCCGGAGCAAAAACACTTATCGAACTTGCAGAAAAATATGGCAAGGAACGCTTCCTGTTTGAATACTCTCCAGAAAGTTTTACAGGAACAGAGATGGACTATGCTGTTGAGGTTTCAAATGCGGTGTTAGACGTTCTGCAACCATCAGAGAATAACAAAGTTATTCTTAACCTGCCATCAACAGTGGAAATGGCAACGCCAAACGTTTATGCAGACCAGATAGAATACGTTATCGACCATATTAAATATCGTGAAAACGTGATTATCAGCCTTCATGCCCATAACGATAGGGGAACAGCAGTCGCTGCTTCAGAGCTGGCTGTTATGGCAGGGGCAGACAGGGTTGAGGGAACATTATTCGGAAACGGCGAAAGAACAGGAAACGCCGACATACTTACAATCGCCATGAATCTTTATTCCCAAGGCATTGATCCGATTCTTGATTTCTCAAATATCGATAAAATCACCGATATTTATGAAAGTTACACGGCTATGCCGGTCCACCCAAGGCATCCATATGCAGGATACTTGGTTTATACTGCATTTTCCGGCTCTCATCAGGATGCGATTAATAAAGGCATGGCAAAAATGCCGGAGCATCCGGACCGCTGGGAGGTTCCATATTTGCCAATAGATCCAACAGACGTGGGCAGAAATTATGACGCAATAATAAGATTTAACAGCCAATCCGGCAAAGGTGGTGCATCATATATTCTGGAAGCAAATTATGGCTTCCATATACCCAAGGCTATGCAGCCTAGCATCGGCGCTTTGGCAACAAAAGAGTCTGACAGGCAAAACAAAGAGCTCTTGCCTAAGGAACTGCATGACCTGTTCGTAAATGAATATGTTAATATCTCCACGCCTATCGAATTAATTAGCTATTCTGAGGATACAAACGGAACAAGCAAGGTTTCGTCATTAATAAAGCATAATGGCAACGACGTTAGGATTTCCGGTGAGGGCAACGGTATTATTGATGCTTTCTGCAATGCTTTGTCTAAACATACAGGCATTCAGTTTGAAGTTATACAGTATAACGAGCATTCTCTTGATTATGGTTCAAAATCCAGGGCTATAACATACGTCCAAATCTCAGATTCCGACAACAACAGCTTTTTTGGAGCAGGAATCAGCAGCAATATTAGCAAATCCTCATTAAAAGCTATTGTCAGCGCAGTCAATAAGATGATATAATAGTATTGATATTATTATGTACTCTGCGTTGGGGGAAATTGTATGTTAATTCGGTTTAACGAAATAGATAGTAAGAACGACAAAATTTCTTTATTGCTCAAATATTTTGAGGGTGTTGTACACGACATGAAAACACCTATGTCGGTCATATTATCTATATTGCAGTCCTTGGAAGCGGAAAACAACTTGCCGTCACCAATTCGCGAACAGCTATTAAAAATAAAGAAAAATTGTGATAAGGTCTTGGAGCAAATAAATAACATTACAGATCTTACAAAAATATCGGGAGGTTATTTCTCTCCAAGATATATTAATTATAATATAGTTTTTCTTGCAGAATCTGTAACCAACTCTATAACGCCTCTCGCGGCAAGAAAAAACATAGCCATTATTTTTGATACAAATGAAGAAGAAAAGATTATGGCTGTTGACAAGGATATATTTGAAAGAATACTGCTTAATCTGCTCTCCAACGCAATAAAGTTCGCGCCATGCGAGTCGGTTATTAACGTTAACATGCATATTTCCGATTTTGTTATAACGATTGATGTTATTGATCAAGGCTGCGGTATACAATCTGATATGCTGGAGCTTGTATTTAACCGCTACGAAACAACAAGCAATATGTATAATGAAAACGGAACTGGTGTCGGGCTGAGTGTTGTTAAAGAATTGCTTGATATATTGGATGGCAGTATTTCTGCCAAACAAAACCCAGACGGCCCCGGGACTGTTATGCATGTCGAGTTGCCTGTTTTCGTCTTGGATAACGATATTGACAACGTATTTCAGCACTATGATACCGATAACAACATACTGCAAATAGAGCTTTCCGATCGTGGAAGCATTAAGATTGATTCAATTAGGCTTGATTAAAGCTTGCTAGCCGCCCATTGGGCGGCTTTTTTAATGCTAATTTTTGTAAAAAAATGTTGTTTGCTCGTATCTTTCATGTTACAATATTACAATAATTTGATAGACAGATAGGAGTGATACGCATGGATTCAGCCAACATCACCAAATTCAAACGCGTTTTGGTGGCCAACCGCGGAGAAATCGCTATAAGGGTTTATAGAGCCCTTTCAGAACTCGGCATATCAAACGTTGGTATCTTTTCCAAAGAAGACAAATACTCCCTGTTTCGTACAAAAGCGGACGAATCTTACCTTCTGGACATTAACAAAGGACCGATAGACGCTTATCTTGATATTGATTGGATAATACGCATCGCTAAGGCCAAAGGTATAGATGCCATTCATCCCGGCTATGGATTTTTGTCTGAAAACCCGAATTTTGTTGATGCCTGCAACAAAAATGGCATCGCATTTATTGGCCCCACAAAAGAAACAATGCTAAAAATGGGCGACAAAATATCATCAAAAAAAATCGCTATACAATGCGATGTCCCTGTCATCCTAGGATCGGACTATCCTCTTACCAGTTATGAAGAAGCTTTAGGCGTGGCTAGGAATGTGGGCTGGCCTGTTATGCTAAAGGCAAGCAATGGCGGCGGCGGCCGAGGTATGCGCATAGTAACTAACGAAGCGGAAATGAAGCAGGCATATTATGAAGCCTGCGAGGAATCGCGAAAAGCTTTCGGCAGCGACGAAATATTCATTGAAAAATACATTAAAAGCCCAAAACACGTCGAGGTGCAAATAATTGGGGACAAATATGGAAACATTATCCACCTTTTTGATAGAGACTGCTCTGTACAGCGCCGCCATCAAAAGGTTGTGGAATATGCCCCGGCGTTTTCTCTTTCTGATGAAACCCGGAGGAAAATGTTCGCAGACGCCGTTAAACTAGCCAAAAAGGTTAATTATGTAAACGCAGGAACGATAGAATTTCTTGTTGATGCAGACGAAAACTATTATTTTATCGAAATGAACCCCAGAATACAGGTCGAGCATACCGTAACAGAAATGATCACGGGTATTGATATTGTGCATTGCCAGGTGCTTATCGCTCAAGGTTATGCTTTAGATTCCCCGGAAATAAATGTCCCCAGTCAAGAAAGCATAAGATCCAACGGATATTCCATCCAATGCCGTGTTACCACCGAAAATCCAGCGCTTGGTTTTGTTCCCGATACAGGAACACTTAGCGTATACCGTTCCGGCTCTGGCTTTGGCATTCGTCTTGACGGCGGTTCGGCATTTACCGGGGCGGAAATTTCGCCGTATTATGACAGCCTTCTTGTTAAAGCTATCTCTCATGACAGAAGCTTTGACGGAAGTGTGCGCAGGCTTTCCAGATTGCTTAATGAAATGCGCGTGCGCGGGGTTAAAACAAATATTCCATTCCTTATTAACGTTTTAAACAATGATACATTCAAAGATGGCAAGGCAACGACGTCATTTATCGATGAAACGCCAGAGCTTTTCGCATTTACCACCAGTCAAGACAGAGCAACAAAAATATTGGATTTTATTGGAAACAAAATTGTTAATGACAGCTTTGGCGAAAAGAAACCGTCCACAGCTTTCAAAGCCCCTAAGGCAGATAAAACGAAAACCGTATGCGGCATAAAGGATTTATTTAAGCAATTAGGGCCAAAAGGCCTTGCGGACAAAATTCTTAAAGATGATCAGCTATACATAACAGACACAACAATGCGCGATGCTCACCAATCCCTGTTTGCCACAAGGATGCGTACTACCGATATGGTTTCCATAGCCCCGTATACAAATCAAGTTTTAGCAAACGCCTTTTCCGTAGAAGCTTGGGGCGGGGCGACATTCGATGTTGCATACCGCTTCCTTCGTGAATCACCGTGGAAACGGTTGGAAATGCTATCTCAATCTATGCCAAATACTATGATACAGATGCTTCTGCGGGCTTCAAACGCGGTGGGTTATAAAAACTACCCTGATAATGTGGTCAAACAATTTATTCACTGTTCCGCCGAAGCCGGGATAGACGTTTTCAGAATTTTTGACAGCTTAAACTGGCTGGAAAACATGAAACTCCCCATTTATGAAGCTCTTCAAACAGGCAAAATGGTCGAGGGCGCTATATGCTACACAGGAGACATACTCTCCCCTGACGAAAAGAAATACACAACAGACTATTATGTGGAAAAAGCTATTGAGCTAGAGAAAATGGGCGTTCACATCATAACAATAAAGGATATGGCAGGATTATTAAAGCCGTATGCTGCAAAGAATCTTGTTGAGGCGCTTAAGGCAGAGCTTAGCGTGCCTATTAATCTTCATACCCACGATTCCACAGGCAACGGCGTCGCTGCAATATTAATGGCAGCTCAGGCTGGGCTTGATATTGCAGACGCAGCAATAGCATCAATGAGCGGTTTGACAAGCCAACCTTGCCTAAACTCCGTGGTTGAGGCGCTTAGAAATACATCAAGAGATACCGGCTTAAATCCAGATGATATGAATGTTCTAAGCCGTTATTATGGGGATGTGCGTAAACAGTATAAGCCATTTGAAAGCGAGATGAATTCGCCTAATACTGAGATTTATAAATACGAAATCCCCGGCGGCCAATATTCCAATCTTTTGGCTCAGGTCAAGGATTTTGGCTCTGGCGACGAATTTGAGCATATAAAACAGCTCTATAAAGAAGCCAACGATTTATTAGGGAATATAGTGAAAGTTACTCCATCCTCAAAAGTTGTGGGAGACCTTGCTATATTTATGAACTCTAACGGGCTTAATAAAGACAACATTTTGGAAGCCGGCAAGAATTTGTCATATCCTGATTCTGTTGTTGATTATTTCAAGGGTATAATGGGCAGACCTGATGGAGGTTTCCCTCAGGAGCTTTCCGATATTGTATTAAAGGGCGAAAAACCCATATCCGGCAGAGCGGGCGAACACCTGCCTCCAGCAGACTTTGAAAGTATGCTGAAATACCTGAAAGAAACATATGGCTATGAACGCGAAATGAACATGAAAAACGTTATGAGCTATGCCATGTATCCGGCAGTTTATGATGAATACTGCAAGCACTTTGAGTTTTATAACGACGTTTCCATTCTACCCACGCATATTTATTTCCATGGGCTTGCTAAAGGGGAAGAAACCGTTGTAAAATTTGGGCAAGGCAAGTATATTATTATAAAGTTTACGGATATGAGCGAGATAAATGCAAAAGGCAACCGTGTGGTTACGTTTGAGGTTAACGGCATGACGCGCAAGGTGGAAATCCCGGACAAAAATCAGGAAACGAAGGCGGAGCGCAAGATTTATGCAGATAAAAATGACCCGAACCAAATCGGCTCGCCTATCCCGGGAACAGTAGCCAAAATTCTTGTTAAAGAGGGCGACGAAATAACGCCATCTACACCTTTGATGACTATAGAGGCCATGAAAATGGAAGCAACGATTGTTCATAACAAAACGTGCGTTGTTGAAAAGATTTATGTGGCTGAAGGCGAGAGGATAGAACAGAACGAGCTTTTGATTGTTTTTAGATAAGAATAATTTAGGGGGATTTTTATAAGGAAAAACTATTTCCATATAAAAATCCCCCGATTTTATGCAATTGCACTAATCGTAGCAAAAATTATGCTATATGTTAAAACCCAAGCTGCACCAGTGATAACTATACATAAAAGCAATCTAGTTATTGTAGGAAGCTGAGATTTTGAAACAGCCATGCATAAAAATGCACCTCCAAAGCCTATCGCCGCCGGTAATACTCCGCCTACTGTGGAAATCGGAATTAATAAGCAAAGTATGCCGAAAATCACACTCCACCCCGGAGCCTTTATGTATTTTTTTCCACTCCGCAAAAATACACCATCAACTGCAACATCAGGGTTTTTCCCGGATAAAACAAGCCTAGCTTCCTTACCGTTTTCTAAATAAAATCCCTCGTCAAAACCATTAACCAAACTTACAAAACCTGATTTAAGAGTGGTCGCCTTGCCATTAACGGTTATTTCATGTTTGCCTTTAACCCTTCTATATGAAAAATCATAGGCTTGTCCATCAATTTCACTTGTCCACTCAAACACTTTACTCAAATCACATAACTCCCATCTTTATTGCTAATTCTTAGTTTATATAAATAAGATAAATCTTACATGATTATACCTTTTAAAACCCTAAAAAAATAGACTTGATTTTTTTATAGGCTTATTGTATAATAATGAAATCTGATAAAATTTCATTTTACGGCTCGTTGGTCAAGTGGTCAAGACACGGCCCTCTCACGGCTGAAACAGGGGTTCGACTCCCCTACGAGTCACTTGTTAACACCATATTACATATTAAAAGACCTTGCAAATTAGCCGTTTGTGAGGTTTTTTATTTGAGAAGAGTATAGTAATATAGTTATGGAGGATTAGCATGTTTTGGATTGTATTTAACAACTTGGTTACATTGTTTATTTGCATGGCAGTGGGATTTATTGCAAAAAAGGTTAAACTGATAGACGATAGGCTATCTAAAGGCTTATCGGATTTGTTGGTAAACATAACGTTGCCTGCTACGATTATTGTTTCGATGCAAAAGCCGTTTTCAACCGAAATAATGGGGGAAAGCCTGATTGTTTTGTTTGTATCAGCCATCATATATCTTTCCGGAGCGGCCATTGGTTTTCTGCTCATTAAGCTTTTAAAGCCAGGTTTTAGCGAAAGAGGGGTATGGTATTTTGCATTGATGTTCCCTAACGTTGGGTATATGGGTTTCCCCGTTTCTGAGGCTATCTTCGGAAAAGAAATTACCTTCTATACTTCCATAGCAAATATGTCGTTTAATTTTTTAGTGTTTACTCTTGGGATTATTTTTATCTCTAAAAGCTCTAAAACCGCTCAGAAGATGAATCTAAAGGCTATTGTGTTTAATATCCCCATTATTACCACCTTCTTGGGATTATCCTTTTTTGCCCTTTCCATCAAGGTTCCGGCATCCGTTTTAAATGCTTTTTCGATGCTGGGAAATATGACGACACCCCTTTCTATGATAATTATTGGTGCTGTTTTGGCTAAAAACAAACTGAATACCGTTTTTAAAGGCTGGAAGATGTATGTTATAACTGCCTTTAGGCTCATAATAATTCCTATATCATTTTTCTTCTTGCTCCGCATGTTCATCAGCAATCAGACGATTTTAAACCTAGTAATAATCCTTGCTTGTATGCCTGCGGCGGCACTGACAGCCATTTTTGCCGCCAAATATGATGCCAATGAGCTTTTGGCATCACAAATTGTTTTTATCACCACCCTGTTATGCTTGATTACGATACCATTGATTTCATTACTATTATTTTAAATCCATTAAAAAGCGGCTGAACAGATTTGTTCAGTCGCTTTTGCTTGGCCAAGTTTTATTTTGTGTAGAAACAATCTTCTTCCCATTTTATAGAATTTTCGTCAATGTATTGCCAAATTTCCCTATACTCCTGTTCGTTTCGGATAATGTGGTCATGAAATAGTTTTTGCCATATTGAGAACCCAATTTGTTTAGTAATGTAACCTTTCATTTGATTGATTACGGTTGATATTGTAGGGGCGCGCATTGCGCGTCCTCTGTCATTTGACAACCTCAAAATCATATGTATATGATTAGGCATAATAACATATTTGTCCACCAAAACCGTTGGATAATGTTTTGGTATTTCCACAATAGCATTATTTATGATAATCCCATATTCAGATAACGGAACATTATCTTGCGGACGCGCAATGCGCGCCCCTACATGCCACAACATTTCCTGCCTTCCTTTGGTACATATTGTTACAAAATACGCACCATTTTGGCTGTAATCATAATCCTTTAATCGGTTCGGTTTTCGTTGGCGTAATTCCATAAATACCACAACCCAAATAATAAAGCCCTTGCAGAGAACCTTTTTATTCAATCATTTAATCAAAGCAATATTTTCATCAATCGTCGCTCTATCTATCATGCCAACGAAACCGTTTACTATATAACCATCTTTATCAATAAACGCTGTGCAAGGAATGCTTGCTATGCCATAAGTATATGATGCATCCCCATCAGAATCAAAATATACGTTAAACGTGTATCCATTCTCAGTTATAAAATCCTTCGCGGTTTCTATAGTTTCCTGATACGGATCAATCATGTCCACCATCATAAACTCGACTTCATCGCTGTATTCATCAAAAACTTCCTGAAAATCCGGAAGCTC
>CAYVCG010000024.1:10741-14058 GCA_964449985.1 uncultured Defluviitaleaceae bacterium | reverse complement strand
GCATCCTCCTTAGAATGTTAGTAACGATAAGACAAGCCGCCAATATCCAAACATCATAAGCAACCCGATCAACACAAGCATAGTTCCACAAATCGTATTAATAACCCTGTAATGCCTTTTTATAAAACTAAATACGGAAGAAAGCCCATCAACAAGCCATGCCGAAACAATAAACGGAATACCAAGCCCAATAGAATAAACAGCGAGCAAGGATACCCCCCTCAACATACTTTTGCTATCAGCAGCTAACAGAAGAATAGATCCAAGGAAAGCGCCTACGCATGGCGTCCATCCCAAGGAAAAAACAATACCAAACAAGAAAGCGGAGAAAATCCCCGTAATCTTGATTTTGTGATCGATTTCCAGCGACCTGTTTAATAGCGGTATGCGCAAAACATTCATATAATTCAGCCCAAACAGAATCATTAAGGCCCCGCTAACAATATTAATGGCAGATGAATACTCCCGCAAAAACCTTCCTGCCGCCCCGGCTGCAACGCCTAAAATAATGAAGACAACAGAAAAACCCAAAACAAAACCGATTGAGTTTATTACTGAGCTGCCGCGCTTATTAGCATCAGGCGCCGAACCACCTGCAAAATATACAAAATAAATAGGCAACATAGGCAGAATACAAGGCGAAATAAACGTAGTGACCCCGCCGAAAAAAGCAGCTAAATAATCCATAACACCTCATCCTTATGCAGCAAATAAATTCGCAATCCGCTTTGCTTTTCCACGAACCTTCCTTGCGCCTGCGGTTAAAACCTCACATGTGCAGCAATATTTATCAGCAATACAAACCACCAGAGATTCCATATATCTTGGCCTAGATTTACACAATGGCCACATATGCTTTGCAATAGCGTCTTCCTCCATTGCAGTTAAGTCAGTGTTTTTTCTTGCTGTTTCCAAGGCTACCTTAGGATGCGCAAAAGCATGGCTTTGCTCCATCTTTTCGGAACGCCAGTCATACAAAAACAAATCATGAAGCAACCCCGCCCTCGCTGAAGAACGATAGTTGTATCCCAGAAATCTACTGAATAAATAGCTATAATACGCAACATTTACAGAATGCTGCAATCTGCTCGTATTGCAGTGTTGGCTAAACTCGTCGAGCCTTTTAACGTCTTTAAGCTCAAGCAAATCAGAAATACATTCATTAAACTCTTTTTCTCTATTAGTCTCATAACTATCAAGCCTTGTTCTCGAAAATAAAATCTTGCTCATTAAATGCCATATTCCCCATTCTCTGTGAACCGCAAAAGCGATTGCTTTTTATAATTTATGACCATAATTATACTGAAACCTTTTTTAATAATCAATAGTTTTTGTCTTACTGCAACTGCTAAATTATTGTAAAAACAGCCATTAATTTATTAATAGACGCGGCAATCTATGCAAAAGCGGATAAAAAAAACTGGATTAATAGTAAATTTGCCCATACATCCATCGTACTTATCTATAATTTGCAACAAGCGCAGCAAATCACCGATAATTTCATCGAAATGCACAGAAGGTTTTTGTAGAGAATTTTTTATCGTCCTTAACATTCTCTCTGCTCTATCCTATTGTGTTTTAAACAAATCAAGACTATTATATTTATACCACCAAACAAACTAAAAAGGAGGCCTAATCAATGAAACCACTAAACAACGACTGGGATGAGTTTTTAAACCATGAAACAAAAAAAGATTATTATCTAAATCTAAGAGAGTTTTTAAAAACGGAATACAGTTGCAAACGCATATTCCCGCCTATGAACGATATATTTAATGCACTAAAATTTACGCCACTTAGTAAAACCAACGTTGTCATACTCGGTCAAGACCCATATATAAACCCAAATGAGGCTCATGGCCTGGCATTTTCCGTCCAACCCTCCGCGAAAATTCCTCCATCGCTTAAAAATATATTTAAAGAGCTGCAAGAAGATGTGGGCTGCTACATACCGAATAACGGCTGTCTGGTTAAATGGGCAAAGCAAGGCGTTATGCTGCTCAATGCAGTCTTGACAGTGCGTGCCGGGCAAAGCAAGTCCCATTCAAAAATGGGCTGGGAGCTATTTACAACAGCCATTATAAAAAAACTGAATGAAAAGGAAACACCTGTTGTTTTTATGCTATGGGGTAAAGATGCCCAAGAAAAGGCAAGCCTTATAACAGACCCAAAACACCTTGTTCTAACCGCAGCACACCCGAGCCCGCTTGCAGGCGGAAGATTTTTTGGAAGCAGACATTTTTCAAAAGCGAACGTATTTTTGAAAAGATATAATCTGCCCGAAATAGATTGGCAAATAGAAAATATATAATTACATAACAAATTTAGATTAAACGGAGTAAATTTATGGAAAAATATAAACAGGTCGAAAATACTATAATAAAAAAATACAGGAAAGAAATTTGGAGCAGATTTATACGAGCTATAAAAGATTATGAATTAATAAAAGAAGGGGATAAAATCGCCGTTTGTATCTCCGGCGGAAAAGACTCTATGCTCTTAGCAAAATGCATACAAGAGCTTATGCGCCATGGCAAAATACCTTTTGAGGCAGAGTTTCTTGTTATGGATCCGGGGTATAACCCGCTAAACCGCCGAATAATAGAGGAAAACGCAAAGCTTTTAAACGTTCCTATAAAGATATTCGAATCCCAGATTTTTGAGATAGTAACAAGCCTTGAAGAAGGCGGCCCATGCTACTTATGCGCAAGAATGCGCAGAGGCTTTTTGTATAATAAAGCAAAGGATTTGGGCTGCAATAAAATTGCACTGGGGCACCATTTTGACGATGTTATCGAAACAATACTGCTGAGTATGTTATATGGTGGCGAGATAAAAACAATGATGCCAAAACTGCACAGCACCAACTTTGAAGGTATGGAGCTTATTCGTCCTCTTTATCTTATAAAAGAGGAAAGCATAATAGCATGGAAAGATTATCACGAGTTACAGTTTATAAACTGCGCCTGCAAAATGACGGAAAGTCTGCAAAATAGAAAACCAGATGAAGGCGGCGCAAAGCGCAATGAAATGAAGCAACTTATAGCAAAATTCCGTCAGACCAGCCCCTTTATTGAGCATAATATATTCAGAAGTGTTCAAAACGTTCATCTCGGAGCGATTGTTGGATATAATAAAAACGGAGTCAAACATAGTTTTTTGGAGGATTACGACAACAAATAACTATATAGAAAAATTTTTAAAATAGTTATTGACTTTTAAGTCAATGCATAGTATTATAAGTCTTGACTTTCAAGTCAATTTGTATCATGTCCTTGAATGCAGGTTCAAAAGGGGGCTTTTGGCCTGTGTTCAAC
>CAYVCG010000024.1:5287-10641 GCA_964449985.1 uncultured Defluviitaleaceae bacterium | reverse complement strand
AAAGGATTGATATTCCATTATTTCACAAACAAAATGAACCTATATAAGGAATGTGTTATATTTTCGCTAGAAACATTTAAACAGCAGATTATGGATCTTGAATGCATGAAAGAAAAAGATATTTTTGATAGGCTTTTGAAGGTTGCGCGAGCCAGGCTGCGCTTAGTAAAAGAAAACTATTATATGAATATGCTCATAGAGAGCACATCATCCCTCCCGCAAATTGACAAATATAAGGACGTGTATGACATATTTAAACAATTCGGCTCTTTTATACAGGGTATCTTTCTAAAGGATTTGGATTTTTCCATGTTTAAAGACCCTTCTGATAAAGAGCTTATTATGCATTTTATGATGATGTTTATGCAATATCATAATATGCAGCTTTTGAAAAACATCCGAAAAGGTATTAAAACACCTTTATGCACTTGCGAATGCTCAAGCCAATCCGTGTCGGAAGACCAGATGATAAAACACGCGGAGGAAGCTTTTTTTAAAATAGAAAAACTTATGCATATCCTAAAGTATGGATTGTACAAAACAGAAACAAATATAAAACAGGAGTGATACTATGATTAAGATTAAAAACATTGCCATTTGTCTCTTGGTGTTGTCGTTTTTCATGGCGGGCTGTTCACCTCAGGCCCCTGTCGAGAAAGCCCCAGCAACAGCCGTCGAGGTTACAAACGTTGGCTTAACAAGTATACAAAACGAAATGGTCTTTGTCGGCCAAATAAAGCCTTATGATTCTGTTACAGTCAGTTCTAAAACACCGGAAAAGGTAAAACAAACATTCTTTAACGTCGGAGAATATGTGAATGAAGGTGATGTCCTATACATTCTCGACGAGGAGGATATTAATAACCTGATTAAACAGCAAACAATAGCACTTAATCAGGCGGAGCAAGCTGTAATCAATGCTCAATCAGGGCTTTCAAAGGTAACTGGTGGCCAATATGAATCTCAAATTATACAGCAACAAACCGGCGTGGAAAATTATCAAAGACAGATTGATACGGCGAGAGTAAAGCTTGATGATGCAGATACGGCCATTAAAAATGCTCAGGTTTCCATAGACAATGCTCAGGTTGCTGTGGACAACGCTCAAATGACATTAGAAAACGCCCAGGTTTCTATAGATAATTCTCAGGTTGCCGTTAACAATGCTCAACGAGCTCTGGATAACGCTACAACCACATTTGAAAACTATAAGGTTTTATATAACTCCGGAGTAGCTTCCAAAAGTGCTTATGATTCTGCAGAAAATGCTTATAATCAAGCTGTCGCTGGATTAGAGCAGGCAAACAACGGCCTTACTGCTGCTAAAAACAGCTATGAGCAGGCTAAAAACGGCCTTACCGCGGCCAATAACACGCTTACCCAAGCAAAATCAGGATACAACACAGCCGTAAACGCAAAAGCGCAAGCACAAATTGGCGTGGAGCAAGCAGAAACAGCTCTTAGACAAGCGCAAAAGACTCTTGGGCTTGCTGAGGGTAAAATTGTTCAAGAAAACCAAGAAACCGCTCAACAGGTCGTGAAAACTGCTCAGACTCAACTAGATTCTGCGAGGATTAGTTTGGAAATATCTCAAGAGAAGCTTAAAAACACATCTGTTACAGCGCCTATGTCCGGATTTATTAGCACAAAGGGCGTTAATAACGACGAGTTTACATCTCAGCAAACCCCGGCGTATACAATTATTGATTCCAACGCAGTTAAGGTAAACGTTAAGGTTTCCGAGCTTATTATAAACTCTATAGCTGTGGGTGATCAGGTTCCTGTTACTATAACGACGCTTCAGGCTGAACCTTTTATCGGTACAATAAAAACGATTAGCCCATCAACTGACCAGACAAACACTTATCCTGTTACTATAGAAGTGCCTAATTTAGACGGTAGGATAAAATCCGGCATGTTTGCCGAGGTGCTTATGACTTTAGAAGAAAGCAACAACACCATTATTCTTCCTATTAATGCCGTTTTGAAAAGCGATAAAGACCAATACGTTTATATAAATGATAACGGAAAAGCAAAAAAGGTTATCGTAACAACAGGTATATCAGACGGTAAAAATATCGAAATACTCTCCGGGTTATCAGAAAGCGATCAAGTTATTACTAAAGGGCAAACCTTTGTTTCCGATGGACAAGAAATTAATGTCACTGCCGTAGTTAACGCCGCAGGGGAGGAATAAGCATGGGATTATCGAGATTTTCGGTCAAACGCCCTGTAACGACGGTTATGTTAATATTTATCGTTGTAGCTTTTGGCTTTTTAGCAATAACAAATATAAATATGGATATGCTTCCAAACATAAACATACCTGTTGCATTGATACAAACATCGTATAGCGGCGCAGGCCCAGAGGAAATAGAAAACCTCATAACAGCTCCGTTAGAAGGCGTTCTTGGCACGGTTCAGGGCGTTAAAACGATTTCAAGCATGTCTTCAAACGGTTCTTCTATCGTTATATTGGAGTTTGAAGATAATATCAATATTGATACAGCCGCATTGGATATGCGAGAAAAGGTAGACCTTATTAAGGGTCGCCTGCCGTCAGATGCAAACGACCCAATAGTAATGAAAATAGACGTCAACTCTATGACATCGCTAACTATCGGCGTTTCCTCCCAAACAGGAGATTTGCTCGAATTAAAACGCCTTGTTGATAAAAACGTTGTCAGCCGTCTTGAAAGGCAGGATGGTGTCGCTTCTGTATCAGTTGCCGGCGGTCGTGATTTGGAGATAGACGTTGAGCTGAAACCCGAAAAGTTGCGCGGTTACGGCATTTCTGAAGCAACAATCACACAAATCCTTCGTACTGAGAACAACAATGTTCCAACCGGCTCTGTCAAACAAGGCGACAAGAGCATGAGTATGAGGGTTACGGGCCAGTTTAATGATTTAGAAGAAATACGCAATCTGCCTCTGACAACTCCGGCTGGCTCCGTTGTTTATTTACGTGATGTTGCTGATATCAAAGAAGTTTATAAGGAAAGGGCTTCAGCTTCATATATAAACGGAGAACCCAGCGTTACGTTAACAATACAGAAACAATCCACTGCTAACACAGTCAAGGTTTCTGATGCTGTATCAAGAGAATTGGCAAGACTTCAAGCCGATATGCCCAATTTGAAATTCAACAGCCTTATAGACCCGGCAAACTATATAAAGAAATCCCTATCTTCTGTTACGGATTCGGCTATGTGGGGGGCATTGTTCGCTGTAGTTGTTTTATACGTCTTTTTGCGCAACTACCGTTCAACGCTTATTATCGGTCTTGCAATACCGATTTCCATTGTAGCAACATTCGTTGGTATGTATTATACAAAAATGACGCTAAACGTCGTCTCTCTAAGCGGTCTCGCGCTTGGTGTCGGTATGTTGGTGGATAACTCCATAGTCGTTTTGGAAAGTATCTACCGAAAAATTGAAGAGGGTGACAACAGGACAAAGGCAGCTATACAAGGCGCAAGAGAGGTTGCTGCTTCCGTTACTGTTTCAACGCTTACAACGATTGCAGTTTTCCTACCGATAACATTTGTTGGTGGTACGGCCGCGCAGATGTTTAATCAACTGGCTATGTCTATTGGTTTTTCGCTCGGTTCCTCACTTATTGTCGCTCTGACTTTTGTTCCTATGGCTTCTTCAGTGCTTTTAAGACCACAAGATGTTTCCGGAGCACATAAAAGCAATAATATATTTGTAAAGATATTAAATGCAATAAGCAAGGGTATAGAAAAACTGCAGAAGGGATATGCAAAAGCGCTTGACTTTTGCCTTGCAAGGCGAAAAACAACGTTTCTTATCACTTTAGCATTCGTCATTTTAACGATGGCATCTATGCCATTTGTAGGCATGGAGCTTATCGCTCCAACAGATGAAGGCACAATATCTGTCAATATCGAAATGCCAAAGGGAACATTGCTTGATGAATGCGAAGCAAAATCCTTTGAAGTTGTCGAAAAGATAAATGATATACCTGAAATAGATACGATAACTATGATGATTGGAAGTGGCAGAGGCACTGCATCCATGCTTGGATTAGGTAGCAGTGATGCCTCATCTATCAGCGTTAAGCTTATATCTAAAAAAGAGAGGGATCGTTCATCAATAGAGGTTGCTAAGGAAATTTCTAACAGATTGTCGGATGTTGCAGGAGCAAAAATCACAGCGACATCAACGTCTTCCGCCATGGGCAACATGGGAAGTTCGTCTGTCATTGCAATCTATGTTAAAGGTGATGACCTAGATAAACTTGAAGAAATAGCAAATGATTTAGTAGCTATATTTTCCGATATACCCGGAACAGCAAACGTAAAATCGTCTCTTGAGGACGCTTCGCCCCAAGCAACGATTAAGGTAAATCGTGCTAAAGCAAGCGCATACGGCTTGACCAGTTCCTCTGTAGCCAACATTATTAACACAGCTGTCTCCGGAACTGTAGCCACAACATATAAAATTGATGGAGACGAGTTTGATATACGTATACGCCAAAACAAAGAAAACTTTAATTATATAAATGACATACAAAAAATACTTATACCAACACCCAATGGCGTTACAGTCCCTCTTTATGAGCTTGCAACGATAACTACGGAGGAAATGCCGGTCACGATAAATCGTGAAAACCAGCAGAAATATATTTCGGTTTCCACAGAGCTTGACGGGTCGGACAGCAACACTGTTACCACAGCTATAACCCAAAAAATGGCAGGTTACACAATGCCCGACAACTATACATGGGAATTCTCCGGATCGGCACAACAAATGGCAGAAACATTCGGCGGCCTCGGAGCGGCGCTTATTATTGCTTTATTCCTTGTATATATGATTATGTGCGCTCAGTTTGAGTCCTTCATATATCCTTTGATTATTATGTTCTCTATACCGATAGCGTTTACAGGAGGTTTCTTCGGTCTGCTTGTAACAAGGGTAAATCTTAGTATGACGGGATTCCTTGGGCTTATAATACTTGCCGGCCTTGTTATCAATAACGCAATCGTGCTTATAGACTATACAAACCTCTTAATAAGAGAACGAAAAATGTCTGTTATTGATGCGTTAAAAACAGCTGGCCCAGTGCGTTTGCGTCCGATTTTGATGACAACGCTAACAACGGTTCTCGCCCTTGTTCCGATGCTTATTTCAAACGGAGACGGAGCAGAGCTTATGCGAAGCCTTTCCGCTGTTGTTATATTCGGTCTTATGCTTTCGACATTGGTCACACTCCTGCTTATCCCAACGTTATACCTTGTCGTAAACAATATTAAAGAAGGTATCATAAGAAGATATAATAACTTTAAATCTAAAAGACAAAAGAAACACAACCCATTAGCTAATTAATATAA
>CAYVCG010000024.1:0-5187 GCA_964449985.1 uncultured Defluviitaleaceae bacterium | reverse complement strand
CTTATTAACGGAATACAATAACTATCTGACGTGTGCTGTTTATCCAGTCCACCTGGCAGCCAAGATTTTCTGCAGCGAAACGTATAGGAACCATCGTTCTGCCGTTTATGCTCTTAGGAGCAACATCTATCGTTACATACTGGCCACCAACAGTTATTTGTCTGTTATCCAGCCACATTTGAACCTGTTTGCCGCTGTAGCCGAGAGCGATCCTTCTGCTTGCATCATCCCAACCGACTGAACCGCCCATGCCTTCGACGATAGCACGGATAGGAACCATCGTTCTGCTGTTAACAATAAGCGGAACCGTTCCTCGGCCCGGGTCGATTTCCTGACGAACGCCGTCTATGCTCATATAGGCATCGTCTAATGTCATGAGAATAAATCTTTTTCTTGCGATAGAATCAGACGCATTTCCGCCCAAAATCTCGCCTGATGTTCTGACTGTGATTTGTGCAGATGCTGGGCCAAGTTCTTCCGGCAAACCTTCAAACGGCTTTGCTTCTTTGATTACTTGGCGAACGGTGTAATAATACGTTTTGTTTGCATCTACGTTAACGTCTATAAATTCATTGCTTGTTATATAAAAATCAGTTACGGAAATGCCTTCTACTCCAGAAGTTTCCGAGCGGTATACGCGATAACCAACGCCACCGGAGATCGGATTCCACCACAGCTTCGCGCCAACGTTAACGGCTTCCGAAGAAAATCCGCCTACCTGAGTTCCGCTTGAAACCGGAGGAGGTGTTGGAGTCGGCTCAGGCACTGGTGTTGGTGTCGGCTCAGGCAGTTGTGGAACATTGCCGCTTGTATTTACGGAAATCGAATAATCTGCATTAGAAGCGTTTGAATAGTATGGAGCTAGCTCAATATAATAATTGCCGGGTTGCAATGTTAAAGGGTCTGTTTTATACGGGAATGAATATCTAGAAGCATCTAACTCCCAATATTGTTTCCTTGTCGCATCCTGATACAATTTCAGGGTTGTTCTTGGGTCTGAGCCAACAAGGTTGTATGTAAGAGTAACATCTGTTGGGCTTGTGATATTAAACTTAAACCAATCCGTATCCCTATTGTCGGTTGCGTTTCCGACGTAGGTTTGATTAAGCTGGATTTGATTAGCAGTGTTTCTGTCGTTGTTAAACTCTACCTCGTAGTTTCCGCTGGATTCATCGGTATAGTTCAGCTTGAGGGTATAGTCCTTGTTAGAAGGATTGCTATAATACGGGGCAAGCTGAATATAATATGTTCCAGCAGGGATTCTTATGTTGTGTGTAGTATATGGGAATGCATATTTACCTGATTCCAAATCCCAATAATCCAGTCTTTCTGCATCCTTATACAATTTCATAGTTGTTCTTGGGTCTTCGCCCTGCAAGTTATAAGATATAGATATTTTTCCGTTATTAGGTATCACGACTTTGTACCAATCTTCGTCACTGTTGTTTGATGCATTTCCGATTACGGTTGCATTCGGATCAAGTGTGTTGGCAGTGTTTCGGTTATTGTTATACTCGATTTCATGCCCCGTATCGCCCTCCGCAGTGAAATTCACCTTTAAGGTATACTGGTTCGTGGATGGGTTTGAATAATACGGCGACATCTCAATATAGTAATCCCCGGCAGGAAGCCTGTAAGCAATGGTTGTAAGTGGGAAAGCATACCTTCCGGATTCTAGATCCCAATAATCAATCCTGGTGCTGTCTTGATATAATTTCATAGTCATTCTTGGATCCGCGTTGGACAAGTTATAATAAATATCAAGCTTGCCTGGGCTTGAAAGCGTAAACTTATACCATCTGGATGTTTTGTTGTCTTCAAACCTTCCGGAAACCTCCTGATTAACGCTTATAACGTCTGCCGCATTTCTGTTGGTATTCGTGCCAGAATCGGCATAAACCGTTGTTCTCATAGCAATAGCCCCTATAAGCATGAGAGTAGCCATGAGCGCTGCAAAAAGTCTTTTTCTCATAAAATCACTCCTTCATTATTGTTTGGTTTGTATTATTCGTCGTATCATAAAAACAATAATACACATAGAAAGTGCGCGTTTAGAAAAAATAAACTGTATCGTCTTTTAGGCAAAGTTATCAACGAATTTTTCTAAACACGCCTTGGATTAATTATATCAGATTCAATTTTTATATTGTATGGTTTATATTCACGTTCATATGTCATAGATTCACTTTTGGTTGGAGGATTTATAAAAAGTTCAAAGGATTTTCTTAGTTATTCTTTAACAAGCTTTCCCAAAAAGCCAAAAACTCATCTTTGTTTTCATAAATATAAGCGGGATCAACATTAATCAGATTCATATCGTCTTTTTCAAATACCGAAAACCCTTCAACGTCTGACCTGACAGACCAAGCCCCGCTTTGCAGGTATGGTTTATAACCCTCTCCAGTTCCGTCTGCCTCACCCAAAATCCAACGTATAAACAGCTTTGCGCTGTTTATGTTTTTTGATCCGCCGGCTATCATAATGCCGTTTGGAAGATAAACGCCTGTGAATGGAGCAATATCAATAGCAGGCATAATATCATACCCAATGTCACGAAAACGGGTTTTGCTGGAGATAGTAAGCCCAAACGGAGGTTCTTCTACTACCGGCTCCACGACGCTTTCCACAGCCTCGTCACTGGAATTTACCAAAACAGCGCCGTTTTCCATAAGCATACGAATAAATGCCAATCCGGGGCCTTCATTATCATTTAATGGCTCGAAATTCTTGCCATAGCGTTCCAAATAAGCCTGCCCCATTAAATCATCGTTTTTTGCAACCATAAGCAAAAAAGCAATAGCCGAAACGGAACGTGTTGGGTTTGGCATATAAAGTTTGCCTCGCCATTTTTCCTCTGTCAGCTCCCACCAGTTTTTTATCGGCTGCTCACCATACACCCTATCGTTATAAATAATTATTTCGGCTTCCCCCATGACCATAAGCATTTCCTCATTATGCCCCGGCAGAATTTTGTCTTTGATGTCGTATGGGACGTATTTATATAAAAGCCCTTGCGGTATAAATTCCTGAGATAGGACTCCATCATTATTAGTTCTAAAAACGAGATCGCAGTCAAACGTTTTGTTTTTGTAGTTTTCTCTGAGCATTTCAGCTATATCTATAGCGCGTATATCGTTAACAGACACTGTTAGCCCGGGATACTCCTTTTGAAATGATTTCGCAACATCCCCCATGCGGGATGATTCTGTATAAATAACAAGGGTATCCTCCTTCAAAGCTTTTTGATACAGCTCTTCTCTGGTTTCCTCGGCATCAAGTTTGGCTTCCTTTAACCAGTCCTCCATAAAGCTGTCGTTATTTGTATTAGAGATTGTGCAACCGGATAAAATCATACTAAATATTAAAATTCCAACTGCAATCTTTTTCATGATAGTTTCCTCCGCCATTTAGTCTTTTCTGCTTTGTGTATAAGATTTTTGCACTGCCATAACGAGCCTGTCCAGCCCTAGTATATCATAGCCGTTTAAGTATTCCTTCCAAACGTCATCGTCAAACGGATCCGCATCGCCTTTTATAAACGCCTCCAAATGCTTATTTGTATAAGCTTCTATGCTTATTCGTAAAGCGTCCAGCTCTTCCGCATCTTTGCCTTCGAATATTATTGCGCTTATAAACTCATCGGGCTTATATGCCTCATATGCGCGAAAACCCCTAGCATCTATATATTGCTGATCGGCCTCAAACCCGCTCCATGTGGCTCCATCCGCATACTCTGGATAGGAGAAAAATGGCCCCATTTCAACAAGGTGTTTGTTTTGCATCTTATTTGATAGCTGGTTTGTTATTTTTATCGTAGCCTTCCTGCTATACATATCCGTATCTGTATCCTTGGCAAATTGCCAATCAACATTTTCCTCTCCATACCTCCCGATTATAAAAGCCTCTTTGCTTAACATCAGATCAAACAGCTTAAAAACGTCCTCCGGGTATTTACAAGACGACGTGATTATACCGTTTGGCTTAGGCAAAGGTATATTTATGGCCGAGAATTGAACACCATTCGGGCCAGCAATCGGCGGAACATGAACAAAACTCCCTATAATTTCGGGAGAACTTTGCAGAAGCACATCCATTATAGAACGGCATGTAAACCCGCCCAACAAATCCCTAGGATCATTCGCAAGAGCAGATAGCCCGCTTTGGCTCAATGAAAACTGGAACGGATCCAAAAGCCCGTCTTTATACAGTTTGTTTAAATACTGCATCGCGCTTCGCCATTCATCCGTTGTTGGCGCAAACATAACGACTCCGTTTTCCAAATACATTCGCAAACTATCCGGTGAGTTATAAACAAAAGCATTTATAATAAAATTATAGCTCTGCTGACTAGGCAAATCCTTGCTTCCGGCCAACGGAATAGAAATCAATCCGTCATCCCTCTGGATCGACTTAAACCCTTCCAGAACATCCCTAAGCTCATCGGTTGTTTTTGGGATTTTCATATCCAATTTTTTTAGCCAGTTTTTATTAAGCCACAAAACCTGGCTGTTTCTTTTATCAATGGAAATATCAAGACCCGGCATATAATATATATTGCCGTCTGATGATGTCATGGCTTTTTTCAGGTCATACTCCTTAAACTCCTCAAACACGTTTTTTAAGTAAACGGATTTGTCGATATAATCATTAAGGGGTATTATTAACCCATCCTGACCGTATTTTTGCAAAACAGAATTAGTTACGGCAGGGCTTTTGCCAGTATAAAAAGAGAAGAAAGCATCGGTATTTATATATCCCGATGTAAACATAAGATCCAAATAATCAGCCGTATATGATTCTGGTATGATATTAAATGTTATGGAAAGACCTGTTTTTTGTTCAAGCCATTGTTTATAATAATTATTATCTAGATTTCTGATATATGGGCTGTAAGGCATGGTTATAACCACGTTTTTGGATTGATTAGTTTTTTGTATTTTAATAGTAGCAGCTCCGGCGGCAGTCACCACAAGCAGTATCGCTGCTAGAATTATTAATATTTTTTTGTCCAAAAAAACGCCTCCGTTTTAAGGCTGTTTTATAATATAACTCCATGATATTTATCGGCATTCAAAGTTTCATAGGCAATACATTTAATTGTAAAATTTTTCAAGTTTCATGCATCTTAAAAATGAATGTCATACAAATCAATATGAATTTTATACATAATTTTGCTCTTTTATATTT
>CAYVCG010000023.1:22139-29229 GCA_964449985.1 uncultured Defluviitaleaceae bacterium | reverse complement strand
AATTCATATGAATCCGGAATACGCCACTGATTACCGCCGCTTGATGATGTGTTTAAACGTGCGCTGTTATCAGCATCTAACTCCATGGCGCTCCAGCCGAATGTTACTGCGTTCATATCTTTTATAAACTCGCGTTGGTTATATGAGGAAAAGGCATAGAATCCATGAACCCATGAAAGGGGTGCCTTTATTTTCTCATGGACGCGTGTGAGCATTGAGGCGGCTTCCTCGCGCTTGGATGTATTGTTCGGAGCGAATTTACCTCCACCTATTCCGCTAATCATGCCTATATCGTGGGCTATAATGATATAACCCGCATCTGTGTCAACGTCAACAAATGGGAGCTTTTCTGTTTTTGCAACTTGCTCAGCCAACGAACCATATCCAAGCGCCTTGACCAACATCACTGCCATATCCTTGCGAAGAATCGGTTCATTTGGCTTAAACAAACCTCCGCCGCCAATAACTTCATGAGCCACTGCCGATTCCACATAACCATAGAACCATTGCCCCGGTGAAACGTCAGTAAACGTATGCTTATTAGATGCGTTTTCATCCCAGCCAAACATCTTGCACAAAACCGTAACAAATTCTGCACGCGTAATCGTTTTATTATAGCCGAAAATGTCTCCTCCTGTGCCGTTCATAAGCCCTTTGTTTACAGCGTATTCAATAGCACCTGCCGCCCAACTATCAGAAGGAACATCTGAAAATGCCTGAATTTTGTTTTGTGAAGCATATATCGTATTAATGGGCGTTGCTAATGCTGTGATCAGAGCTAAAAATAGCGCCATAGTAATGTTTTGTAATTTCTTTTTCATTTTACATATACTCCTTTTACTCTGTACTGTTTGGTTTATTAACTATGTCTTTAGTTTTTTGCTTTTATGTTATTTTATGTTCTGCTTTATGACTTTTGCAGCCAACTTTTATATATATTATAACATCTTTTTATTCAACAAATTGTTAAGGCGCTTTCTAAAACTAATAATTTTGTAGGAGAGATTTTTCTCATTAAGCTCATCTTTTTGTTTGTCAAATAATTCGCCGAGCATGTCGATAAGCTTTTTAAAGTCTTGCTGACGCGCGCGTTCAAGCTCAACCTCCTCGGTTCGGTCGATTATAATTTCAATAACATACTCAATACTACCATCTGCTTCCACCAGTGGAACACCATATAGATCAAATATTTTGCGCCCATTGTTTGTATACTGCTCTTGCCTCATATACTCGGTTTTGCCGCTCTTCAATGCGCGCTCAATCGAACAATTTACACATGGCTTTGAGCCAATGCCACCCGCCTCATAACATGCCTTTCCAAGCACATCGTTCTTCGTTAAACCCATATAATCAAGGAAGTAATCGCTGGCATAATATACCTTGCGGTTCTTATCCATTAGAATGTAACCACATGGCGTGTTGTTAAAGATTTTGTCTAGCAACTTGTCCTGGTTAATGCCGTTATATATGGCACCGGATTCGAGCGGATTTGCTTCGGACACTGTCTGCTGGTTAAGTACTCGCTCAATCTGCTGTGTCTTATTTGTGTCAGGAGAATCATACAAAACGTCAGTCATGGAATCAAAATCCATATTTACAAAGGCCTCAGCAACACTTTTATCGAGTTGTGTTCCCGCAACCCGCATAATTTCTGAAAGTGCATATTCGTGAGTTAGGGCAGCTCGGTAAGATCGAGTTGTTGTGATTGCATCGTATGTGTCGGCTACAGCGACGATTTTAGCACCGATAGAAAGCTGGTTTTCTGACAGACCCTCTGGGTATCCCTTGCCATCTGCACGCTCATGGTGATGCAGAGCGATATCGCGGATTTTATCAAAGCTTGAAAGCCCAGCAAGCATTTTATGGGAAACTACAGGATGGTTTTTTATTACAGCAAACTCTTCATCAGTCAGTTTGCCAGGCTTGTTGATAATGGAATCAGGGATATCAACTTTGCCGATATCATGCAAAGTGGCGGCAACCGATATTTCAAACACTTCGTCTGGCGAAAGCCCCATTTCTCTGGCAAGATTTAGCGATAGTTTACGGACATTGTCTGAATGGGCGGCGGTATAGCTGTCTTTGGCTTCAAGTAGGGTTGTTAGGATAGCCAATATTTCGTCATAATCTTTATTACGTTGCTCACGCGCAAGCATTTCTTGCGTTCTGTTAATCATTATTTCAAGGACGAATTCAACCTCGCCCAGCTCATTTTTTTGCAGCGGGATGGCATAATCATCGATGAAACGCACAGAGCCATCCGGTAGAATATCCTTACGTGATATAAAGGCTTTTTCACCCGTTTCAAGAGCACTGGCAACGGCACAGTTTGCACAGCGCACACCACCGTTTGAAATATTATAGCATTTATTACCGATGGTTTCTGCCATGTCAAGCTTACGTAGCTTTGCAAAGCTTTCGTTTATATAGTGAATCCTGTAATCTTTATCCAAAATGATATAGGCGATAGGGGTATTATCGATAAATATTTTTACAAGCTCGGACTTAGAGTCTAGATTTAGGAATTTATTCATTTTTTTACCTCTCTAATCTTTTATTTGGAATTTAGAAGTTGTTATATAAAATGTTTATATGTTTATATTATAATTGTTTCCTCTCAAGCTCTGCAACTGTTTTTTTAGGATAAACTATTGATTGAGCTTTGGTGGCTAATGTGGTACACTCAAGTATAAAAAAAGAAGCTTTCGATGAGCTTCTTTGTGTTACTATTATTCTAATCCTGTTTATCAGTTTTAAGTAGGGTGGGTGAGGGTAGTTTTTATAATTTTACCTCTTGTTTTTTACAAACCTAAATTTGAAGGAGTGTTGGACATGGAGTGCTTTAATTTGTCTGTAATATGGCTTAAAACTGTAAGCGTATTATTTGCTGTTTTTGGAATTATAATAGCTTTGTTTAACCAAACAGCCATCTTCCAAATGGCATTTAATAATCATATAAATCCTGCATTTTGGATAAACCTTGAGTTGACAACAGAAACAGTATTTTTTCAACGTTGGATTTACGGTCTGCTTGGAGCAACTTGTTTAATGGTTGGAATCCTTATTTTCTTTATAGTAAAAAATGCTTTTGCAAGAAAGGAGAAATGGGCTTGGAACTGCTTGTTTGTTGGGTTAATAGCATGGTTTATCATAGATACGCCCGTTTCTATTTATTTTAAAGTATACTTTAATGTCATATTTAATGTCGTGTTATTATTAACGGTTTTATTGCCTTTGTTTTTAACAAGAAGATACTTTAAAAACTAAATAGCCTAATACTTTTATAAAGAACGGGAAGCACCAGTCAACAGCAACACAGTGCTGATAAATCGGTCTTTGTAGTTATCAAACTAAAATTCGCTTCTCCGCCGTATCGCTTTGCTGCCATCGTTATTGATTTGAGCCCGTAGCCCTTACGATCTACAACTTTAAGTATTTTCCTTTTTGAAGAACCTTGCCATCCGTGGTGTTCTCAATATGGATAAAAAGTACGGAGTTATCTATTGGCAAAAAAATATTGAAATACTATTAACGCACTACTAGCATTTGATTGTTCTGGAAAAAATCTTTCCAAGGGTCATCATAGCCAATTCTCTTTATGGCCTCATGCATATCAATGCTATCAGGAGAAACTACGTCAAGTTCGTCCCAAGCAATTGGCATGGACACTGTTGCACTTTTTCTTGCCCTTAGGGAATAAGGGGCAATGCTCGTGGCGCCTCTGCCGTTGCGAATCCAGTCAATAAATATTTTATTTGTGCGCTTGACCTTTCTCACATTGCTTGTGTAACGGTCAGGCCATTTTTTTTCCATAACTTGGGCAATGCGTTTTGCAAAATCGTTAAAGGCATCCCATGAAGCAACAGGATTTAAAGGAACAACCACATGATACCCTTTGCCGCCGCTGGTTTTTAGATACGATTTCAGCGAAAGCTCATCAAGAATGCTTTTTAGGTCTAACACGCCTTGGCGCACTGTATTCAAATCCATTCCTTCATCGGGATCCAGATCGAATACCATCATATCCGGTTTTTCAAGCTCATTAACACGGCTTCCCCAAATGTGAAATTCTATCGTGCACATCTGCGCTTCCGATACAAGCCCTGATACGTCCTTAATATAGAAATAGTCTTTTGCTTCTCCGCTGCTGGACAAAATAGATATTGTAACAACTTCTTTGCTATCTAATCCAGGATGTTTCTTAAAGAAAGACGACCCGGATGTTCCTTTTGGACAGCGAACGATACTTAAAATTCGATGATCCACATAGGGCAGCATACGCTTAGATACTTGTGCGTAATATCGAGCTATATCTTCTTTTGTAATTCTAGGTTCATCAAACATAACTTTATCAGGGCTTGTAATTTTAATTCCCTCAACTATAATGCCACTTTTGTTTGATTCCATCGGTTTCTCCAGTTCGTTGTCGTATAATTGGGGTGGTATCTCCTTATATGCTTTTTCCTGCACTTTTTCCTGTACGATATCTCTCGCATCCTTATCTATACGCAGCCCTTTAAAGCTTGCTTGCCTTAATAAATTATCTTCCGTCCATTCGGCAAACTGAATTTCCGCCACCAGTTTCGGTTTCAGCCATGTAATTATTTCATTTGATTTGGGCTTTGGTGTTATTATGAAAGGACAATCTATTCTCTTTAAGCATTCGAATTTAAGTTTAAGTTCTTTTACGTCGGATTCACTTAGACCTGTTCCGGCACGCCCTGCATAGACAAATCCTTCATCAGAATACAATCCAAGCATAAGTGAACTAATACCGCTCGTTTTTTTATCCGAAAGTGTATATCCTCCAATGACGAATTCCTGCCGCTTATAGCACTTTAATTTAATCCAATCGCCGTTTCTTGCTCCGCTATAAACAGAATCAGCTTTTTTTCCTATGATTCCTTCCAGATTTGCATTGCATGCAGCAACAAAGCTTTCTTTGCCGTTGCCTCTTATATGTTTGCTATAATAGAGATTTTTAGGTGCATCTTTTATTAGTGCTTCCAGAGCATCTTTTCTATAAAGAAGGCTCTGTCCTCTTAAATCAACCCCATCTAATGCCAATAGATCAAAGATGATGTAGGTAGGATTTTTCTTTTTGCTATCTCTGAAATAATTTTGCAGAGCCTGAAAATCTGTTTTGCCATCCTCATCGGTAATTACCATTTCTCCGTCCAAAATCATTGCTCTACCATTAGCCCAATCGACGAGTGAAGCGGCAATGCCTTGAAACCTGCTTGTGTAATCAAATCCGTTTCTGGTAATAAGACGAACTAAATTACATTCTACATAAGCAAGGATTCTGTAACCGTCGTATTTGATTTCATAGAGCCAGTCATCGCCCTCAGGTATTGTATGAACAAGCTTGGCAAGCTGAACATCTACGCAGCTAATGGGATTCTTCGTAAATTTATTCTCTTCACCTTGTTCAATTTCCTGCATAGTGC
The DNA here is from genome assembly GCA_964449985.1 of uncultured Defluviitaleaceae bacterium. GTDB lineage: Bacteria > Bacillota > Clostridia > Lachnospirales > WRAX01 > CAYVCG01. The sequence goes on along the minus strand of CAYVCG010000023.1, from coordinate 23,779 downwards.
GCGCGGTTCGTATGCTGGTGTTAAACCCGGAAATGCCGTCTGATAATTGGGTGTATTCGTCTTTTTCCTTTAGCAAAAGCCAGTTGCTTTTTGTCTCTCCAGCTTTTTCTTTCAAGCGAATCAGAGCCCATTTGCCTTTGAGTCTTTTTCCCTTAAGAACGAATTTCAAAGCACCTTTACTAAGACCTGCATTCACGTCATCATAAGGCTCCCACGTACCCTCATCCCATAACATGACTATTCCGCCGCCATATTCACCTTTGGGAATTGTTCCCTCAAAGTTTCTGTATTCCAGCGGATGTTCTTCAACTTGCACGGCCAGCCGTTTGTCACGGGTGTCATAAGACGGCCCTTTGGGCACAGCCCAGCTCAAAAGAACACCGTCCCATTCAAGCCTTAAATCATAATGTTCCCTACGGGCCATATGGTGCTGGATGACGAACTTGAGCTCACTATGCGGTTCTGACATTTCTCCTTGCGGCTCAAGCGTTTTATCAAAATTTCTCTTTTGAGTATATTCTTTTAGCTTTACAATCATAAAAATCACGCCAATTGCTTTTCATTTTGAGCTTTTTCTACACTGGCTTTGAGAGCCTCCATCAAATCGAGCACCTTACCAGTGTTTTCAGCCTCTGGGGCAACGACTTCCTTGCCGGAAATTTTGGTTTCGATTAGTGAGCGCAGCTTAGTCTGGTATTCATCTTTGTATTTGGAAGGGTCAAAGGGCGTATCCATCGAATTGATGAGCATTTTTGCCATGTTTAATTCTTGTTCGGAGACTTCTGGCTTATTGTACTGCTTTTGAAGCCCCTTTATTTCGTCGGCATAGAGCATTGTGGCAATCAGAATCCCTTCTTCACGTGGGATGATTGCCATCAGTGTGTCCCTCGTGCCCATGACAGTTTTTCCAATAGCTATTTTTTGTTCCCCCATAAGCGCCGAACGAAGCAGCTCAAAAGCTTTTTCACCACCTGCTTCTGGTGCGGCTTGATACGTTTTGTCGTAGTAGACGGGGGAAATTTGGTTTAGCTGGGCAAAATGGAGGATTTGAATAGATTTTTCCTTTTCTGTTTTGATCTTTTCGATTTCCTCCTCTGTTATAACAACATACTTATCTTTGTCATATTCAAAACCCTTTACAATATCACTTGTTACTATTTCTTTACCGCAATGCGCACATGTTTTCTTATAGCGAATGCGGCTGTTGTCTTCTTTGTGTAGTTGGTTAAAATGAATATCATTGTCTTGGGTCGCTGTGGACATTGCAATTGGGATTGCAACCATACCAAACGTTATTACCGATTTTCGGGATACCATTAGAAAAACACCTCCAATTTATACTTTTGAGAAGCTAATTTCATGGATAATCCTCCTGACTATGGTTTTAATATTACTTTAATGCAGTTGTCTTTCTTCTTTTCAAAGATATTATAAGCATGTTCTGCATCATTTAGTGATAGTTTGTGTGTAATTATGTCAGTAGCATCAAATTGTCCTGATTCTATCAAACCAAGTATTTTTGGGATATACGCATTAGCAGGGCATTGTCCCATCTTCATGGTGATATTTCTGCCGAAAAAATCACCCAATGGAAACATATTATATCTGCCGCCGTAAACCCCAACAAATTGAACTGTACC
>CAYVCG010000023.1:19179-22039 GCA_964449985.1 uncultured Defluviitaleaceae bacterium | reverse complement strand
CGCCCATTTTATTGATAACAAGCCGACCGGTCCACATCCGAGAACAACAACCGTATCATTTGGTTTAACCCCCGAATGCTCTACCCCCCAATAGGCGGTAGGGAGTATATCCGTCAAAAATAACACCTGTTCATCGGATAGGGATTCGGGAACTATCACAGGCCCGACATTTGCATATGGTACACGTAAAAATTCTGCTTGTCCGCCGTCATATCCGCCCATTGTGTGGCTATAGCCGAGTATACCTCCACAATCTCCGTATTCATTAGAGTTATCGCATTGACTGTAATATTCATGTTCACAATACCAGCAATGACCGCAAGCCACGGGGAATGGAACAATAACTCTATCTCCCTTTTTAACTTTGGCAACATTTTTACCAGATTCAACTACAATACCCATTGTTTCGTGCCCTAAAACAGTTCCTGTTTTTAGGTTGGGTATCATACCGTGTAGCAAATGTAAATCAGAGCCGCATATCGCCGTTGATGTCACCTTAACAATGATGTCATCTTCTTTTTGTATTGATGGGTCATCAACAGATTTTACTTTTACATTTTTTACTCCTTCGTATACTAAAGCTTTCAAGGATTCATCTCCTTTCTTCTTATGGATAATATTCCATATTTTGAAAATACTATGCAAAAAATTTGGTGTATGGTGCTCTTTTTTAACTGAAATTGTATATTTAAAAAGGATTGTAGTTTGGAACTGTTTGTGGTATACTAAATAAAATTTAATATTCCAAAGGCGTTGAAAAGAAGAGTAAGCAAGCTATGTTTTTACAGAGAGCCCAGTAACTGAGAATGGGTAAATCAGAATTTGCTGAACATGGTCTTGGAGCTGCGTACCGACTAAGAATTTATATTCTTATAGGCTACGACGGGTGCACCCGTAATAGTGCTAAGCTATCGGCAGATCATTTCCTGTCCGTAGCTGATAAGGTCTATGTCGCGAGGCATGGGCGAATTTGGGGTGGTAACACGAAGCTAAAGATTGCAAAGCAGGCATTCAGCTCTCGTCCCCGAAAAAGTGATTTTTCGGAGGGAGGGCTGTTTTTTATTTTAGCTTTTTAGTTATCTAATCCAAAAAGAAATGAGGTTTATAATATGAAAATTTTAATTGGCAGTGCTTGGCCGTATGCCAATGGTTCCCTGCACATCGGTCATTTGGCAGGACTACTTCCTGCTGATATTATCGCTCGATATCACAGGGCGAAGGGGGATGATGTGTATTTTGTATCAGGAAGTGATTGCTTTGGCACGCCTGTCGCGATTCGTGCAAAGCAAGAAAATCGAACACCCCAGGAAATCAGTGACTTCTACCATAATGAATTTTGTGATTGCTTTGATAAGCTTGGTTTTAGCTACGATTTGTATGGAAAAACATCGTCGCAGCAACACCAAAATTTTGTAAAAGGATTTCACAAAAAAATGTATGAGGGTTCATATATTTACGAAAAATCCGTCCCGCAGGCATTCTGTGAGAGTTGTAATACCTTTCTTGCCGATCGTTTTGTAAATGGCACTTGCCCATCCTGCGGCGAAAAAGCGCGTGGTGACCAATGCGATGCCTGTGGCAAAGTGTTAGAACCAGAAATCCTTGTAAATGCCGCTTGTTCCACCTGTGGTACCACGCCTGTTTTTAGAGAAAGCACACACCTTTTCGTTGCTATCTCACAGTTAGAAGATAGATTAAAATCATTGTTAGCTGCCAATCCACACTGGCGCAAAAATGCAACTACATTTACAAACCGTTATATCAACGAGGGTTTGCGTGATCGCGCTATAACTCGTGATCTTGACTGGGGGATTGATGTTCCGAAAGAGGGATACAAGGACAAGAAAATCTATATATGGGCAGAGAATGTTTTGGGCTATCTCTCTCAAAGTAATGAAGTGTGTAAGCGGCGCGGAACGGATTTTTCGGAGCTTTGGAGTGGGGATGCAAAGCACTACTATGTGCATGGCAAGGATAACATTCCGTTTCACACCATTATCCTGCCGTCACTCCTTTTTGCTAACGGCGGTGATTGGCATTTGCCGGATGAGATTGTGTCGAGTGAATACCTAACACTTGAGGGTAGGAAAATTTCCACAAGCAACAACTGGGCGATATGGCTCAAAGATATTGTTGATAGATACAATCCCGATTCACTGCGCTATTATCTTATTGCTAGTGGACCGGAACGCAGAGATTCCGATTTCTCTTGGCGTGAATACCTTAATAGCCATAACAGTGAGCTGCTTGGTGCATACGGTAATTTTATTAATCGTAATCTTGCTTTTATTGAGAAGTATTTTAATTGTACTATACCAAAAGGTAGTATTAGAGAAGATATTAATCAAAAGATAATCGACACATTTATAAGTGTTGGCCAAAAGATTGAAAAGACAAATCTACGTGATGCGCTTGATGAGATTTTTGAGCTTGTGCGCTTTGGCAACAAGTATTTTGACAATGAAAAACCGTGGGACACACGAAATAACAATATTGCCACCTGTGAAAATACTATTTTTAACTGTACTCAGATCATTGCAAATCTAGCTGTGCTGCTTGCGCCATTTTTGCCATTTTCATCGGAAAAGGTATGTGGATGGTTGCAGATTGGGGCTGAGTGGAAGCCACAATTTATTAAAAGCGGGTTTGCAATTCCAAAACCGAATATACTTTTTGAGCGGTTAGACAAAAAAATAGTGGAAGAAGAAACAGATAAGCTTGGTACAAATTGATTTTAAGGAAATCTCCAGCAAAAATTAGGAATATGGGCGGGATGAGTATGCAAATAAATCAAAAAATCTGCGTATAAAGCAAATTTGGTTGATTTAGTTTTAATGGTTTGCTATGCTAATTATATTAC
>CAYVCG010000023.1:0-19079 GCA_964449985.1 uncultured Defluviitaleaceae bacterium | reverse complement strand
ATGGATATTTTTATGGATGGCATAAGCGGCATTGATACGGCAAAAAAACTGCGGCATGTGGATGAAGATGCAAAAATCCTTTTTATTACAACAAGCAACGACTTCGCCAGTGAAAGCTATGAGGTTGGGGCAGAATATTATCTGCTAAAGCCTTATAGCTATGATAGCTTTATAAAAGTTATGGATAAGGTGGATCTAAAACGCTGTATGAAAAGAAAATACATTATTGCACCAGATGGTATAAGACTTGTTTTAAGTAACATTTTATACACAGAGTTTGTGAATCGGGCGGTTTTGGTGCATCAAAAGCAGGGTGGCGACTGCTTTGTTAGGGTTACTCAAAAAGAGTTTGAGAACATGCTCTCCGATTATAATAATTTTGCCTGCTGTATGAAAGGCATAATCGTCAATCTAAATGTAGTAACCGCTATAGAAAGCGATTGTTTTGTGTTAAAGAACGGTATAAGGGTTCCGATCAGCCGGAGGAAGCTGCCTATTGTAAAAGCACTTTATTCCGAACATGTTTTCAGCAAAATTCGTGAAGGATTGAGTAAGCATGATTAATATACCCATATCTCGCTTTCTTGAGGTGTCTGTATACGCCATTTTTAATCTATGGCCCTATTTATTTTTGGGTCTTGCTATGATGCGCCATTATTTACGATATAGCATTAAAATAACGTTATTATTATGCGGCCTACTTTCAATACTGCAGGTTGGCATCGCTATATGTGCAATAATTCTTTCGCCCAAATTATCAGGTGCAATCAGCCTTTTAAGCACATTGATTTATGGGGCGTTTTTCTTCTGGGCAGCCAAAGCAAAAATAGGGAAAACTATGTTTGTGTTAGTTATTCTTTCCAACCTTGCAAATTTGGTAGTGGTTTCGGCGAAATGTTTGGAACGTATTCTGTTTCCGCAGGTTGCTCATATAAATTATGATTGGGCGGCAATGGGAACGAATGCTTTTATACAAATCTTTTTGATTCCTCTGTATTATTGGTTTTCAAAAAAATTCATCACTCCCGTACTTAAAAATTCTGAAAACCAATCGTGGAAATATTTGTGGCTAATCCCCGCTATTTTTTACATCACATGGTACTACAGCCTGTATTTTACTACCAGAGGAAGCTCGGCAACAATATTTGCAATGCAATTGGAAAGCGTTGTATTTTTGGTGGTTATTAATTCCGGATCATTGCTGGTTTACTACACTGTGGCAAAGATGCTTAAAGAGCATCAAAAAAATCTGATGCTGGAGGCAGAAAACTACCACCTTTCTATGCAGCAAACACGTTATGAAAACCTTCGAAACCGCATTGAGGAAGCAAAAAAAGCTCGGCACGATCTGAGACAACATGCTTTGGCTGTCATGGCATATATCGAGTCAAACAACTATAAACAGTTAGAGAAATACGTTGGCAGTTATCTTTGCTCAATGCCGCCAGATACACGGTTATCCTTCTGTTCGCATTTCACTGCGAATTCCGTAATTAGTTACTATGCGCATATTGCTAAAGAACGGGGGATAGATTTTGATTGTACAATCTCTATCCATGATGAAATACAACTTGCGGATGTGGATTTGGTAGTTTTGTTTGGCAATCTTTTCGAAAATGCCTTAGATGCATGTAGCACACAAACGGAAGGGATTCGCTTTATCCGATTGAACGGTGGTTTGCAAAATAATCGTTTATTTGCATTCACGCTTGAAAACTCACACACTGGCGAAGTGAAAAAGCTTTCTTCTGGAGGATTTGCCTCTACAAAGCATGAGGGCAAAGGAACTGGGGTTATCTCCGTAAAAAGTATTGTAGAACGATATGGCGGATTTGCAAGATTTGATTACGATGATAAAATGTTCTGCGCTTCTGTTATGATGAGGCTGCCAGAGCAAGTTTGAACAAAAAACGCCTGCTCTCATTTGATAATGGAAGCAGGTGGGGGTATATATAATTTTTTATACGCTTAAAAAAGATGTTTTGTTTTGAAGTCATAACTCGGAATAATGCGTACATGGTTTTTCCAAGGCTTTCAAACTAGTCTTGAAGAATCTCAAACAAGGAGGCGCCAATGATAACAAATATATAGCAAATAACCCCTAAAAGCAGCGGTGTCCACCAATACTAGGCAGGCTTTCTACATCGAATATTGTGACATTAATAGCATCGTTTTTTATAAGTCCCAGGAAATTGCATTAATTATTATAACGATAAGAATATTGAACTGCACTTTAGTTTTGTGTTAAAATGTGTCGCTTATATCTTAAATATAAGGCTTAAAGGGATTATTTTGCTTTTGCTTTATTCCAAAGTCTGGGAGCGGCTCGAAAACCAATTTGCGAATTTCCATAACAGTGGCACCAATTCCGAAAGTTTCAGACCATCATTCGCCTCCGTCATAACCTTGTAATAACTGACCAACAGTACTTACATATGTTTCAAACATTTCTATAACTCGCCCATTTTTTTCTATATTCTTCCTCACTCATAACAGAATCGTCAGCAGGTTGTTCATGAAACCCCTCTCTTTAATGTATGATTTGTGTCATATAAAAGCTCAATGCTTTTGCCCGTCTTCTAAAACAGGTGCAGTTATTTTTCAAAGCTGTATCAAAACTTTTGCGACACAAAAAACATGCTGCAAATTCCATTTCTCTAAAACTTGCATATTTAAAATATCAAAGTAGATATACAAATGCAACGGATAATACACAAACGGTCAAATTTCTGCACAAGTGGCATTACCGATCAACTAAGTGGTAAACGTTATAGAATAAAATAAGCATATGATTTAATTTCAAAAAATGCTATAGTTAAACTATAAAATTGAGCTTATTGAAAAGAATTCCGCTGTCGCAGAAAAAACAGAAGCATGGAGGAAAAACTATGCCAAAACTAAGAAAAATGCTTGGAAAAGTGGATTCACCGTATATTTTATCACTTATGAGGCTGATTGAAACTCAAAGCAAATCAACAATTGCTAATTGGTGCATTGGATATACAGAACATAACATTCTTCCGATTTGTGAAAAATTATATCCAGAGGATAAACGGCCTCGAAATGCGCTTAATTGTGCAAGGGATTGGCTTGATGGCAAAATCAAGCTCCCTGTTGCCAGGAGAATTATTTTGGATTGTCACGCCGCTGCAAGAGAATTTGAAACAGAGCCCGCAGCGCAAGCATCAGCGAGGGCAGTTGGGCAAGCGGCAAGCGTAATACATGTTGTGACACATTCTTTAGGGATGGCATTTTATGGCGCAGCGGCAATAGCATACGACCGTGTGGGGTTAAATCAGAGTGCAGAGCTATACGATCAAATTGCCGCAGATGAATGTGCAAAAATGGAAGCTGCTCTACGCTCTATCGCTGTGGAAAATGAGCCTAATCCCGCGAAAATAAAATGGAATTGTTGAGTTTGATAATAATTTATTGTTTCTAGAATCAATCCCTTTCATGATAGATTAAATCTATTGAGGGATTGTTTTTTATATTAAAAGGAATATATATGAGCGGTTGTAAAATAAATTTAAAATTTTCCAGAAACCTATTGACAAATGACGATTAATTTTATACTATTAAATAGTACTCAATGAAATTTATTTATTAGCATAAAAAATGCTGATGATACCGATGCATCTAAGAGCAACTAAAAGGGTAGAGTATATCTATACGAACTAAAGGATTTTAGTTTTACCCGCTAAAAGCTTTTAATTTTCGAAATCAATGATACCTAAATACTTCAAAAGAAAAGGAGATACCCCCATGAATTTCTATGATTTTAATGTGAAAAACAACAAAGGCGAACAAGTTTCGCTCTCAAATTACAAAGGCAAAGCGCTTCTTGTCGTTAATACTGCGACAAAGTGCGGATTAACACCGCAATATGACGCATTAGAGGCTCTTTATAAAAAATACTCTGGAAAAGGTCTTGAAATACTTGACTTCCCATGCAACCAATTTTTAGAGCAAGCTCCGGGCAGTGATGAAGAAATTAATTCTTTCTGCACGCTCAACTATGGCACTACTTTTCCTCGTTTCGAAAAGGTTGAGGTAAATGGTGAAAATACACATGCTCTATTTGCTTGGTTAAAAGATCAAGTGACTGAAGGCGATGATGCGGCCGCTGCGGAATTTAGAGAAAAGGTTAAAACTTTGTCTCCATGGACTGGAGAAAAGGATTTGAAATGGAACTTTACAAAGTTTTTAGTGGATAAAAACGGAGCTGTTGTTGGCAGATATTCTCCAGACAAAACGCCCGAACAAATTGAAAAGGATATTTTAGCTCTATTGGAGGTCTAAAATTTGGATGCTTTGCTTCTTAAAAATCAGCTTTGCTTTCCGCTATATGCTGCATCAAAAGAGGTTGTCAAATTATACAAGCCCTATTTGTCAAAAATAGGGCTTACTTATACGCAGTATATTACCATGATGGTGTTGTGGGAGCATAAAACACTTACTGTTAAAGAACTTGGAATGCATTTGTATTTAGATTCTGGAACACTAACACCGCTTTTGAAAAAGCTTGAATCAGACGGGCTTGTGACAAGAGAACGAAATCTAAGCGATGAAAGAAATGTAAGCATAAAACTAACCGAAAAAGGCAAAAAATTAAAAGAAACAGCAACAACCATTCCCCAACAAATCGGCAAGTGTTTGCCTCTATCTCAAGAGGATATAAGTGAGCTTTATACATTGCTGTATAAAATATTGGGGAAAGAACAAAGTCTATAATGGTGTATTACACAAATGAGAATTAATGGGGCTGTAAACTAAAATGTGTAAGTTCAAAAAAACTTACGCACTCTAGTTTACAGCCCTTAAAAAAATTAATTTACATATTATATTCATAACTCACATTATCGCTATATAAATCAAATATTGGCTCATTATTAGAATACAGCTTAAAGCGTGCGCTTGAGGAATTGCTTTCGTGTATTACGCCTTTCATTTTCCCTTGAACCGGCGCAAACAATGGAGAAGCTTTTTTGCCGGTTACATATATTTCAAGCCTGTATTTGCCTTGTTGAAGAATCAATTCTTTTTCGTTGCATCTTTTAATGCTAACTCTTTTATACGTAGCCAGACGATATTCTTTTTGTTTATATACGATAGCGCAAATACACCCTAAAAACGATAATCCCATAAATGGTATGTCTGCAACCGAAGCCATTATCGAGCATTTATCGTTAAAATCGTTGCATTGAATCCAAATATATTTTTTTGGGAACGATCTCCCGCTGTCTTTTTCTATATAACCTATTCCGCCGTCAAAATTATAATACTTGCCCTCGATCTCAATGCCACCTGTTAGTGTGTGGTGCATACTGATTATCCCATGGCGGCATTCCATAGGAAAAAATTTAAACGGGCCCATTATATCGTATTTTATAGGGGTTAAATTTGAATAGAGAATCTCTCCTTTGATAAAATCCTCATTTATGCGTATGCCGGTATTATTAAATATCGAATTTCCTATTGTTATATCTTTGCCGAATGATATTGATGGGAATTTATAGTTATAAGAACCATCGTTTGTGATCACTTGAATAAATGCGCCATCGTCAGCAATGCCCGGTATTAGCGCAACTGTTTGATTATCTTTTTGATGCTTAAAATAATATCCGTTAAAATATTTTTTATTAGACATTGATATCCTTCTTTGCAGGATTGTCGATAACCTTTCCGTTTTCACTGTATCTTGAACCGTGGCAAGGGCAATCCCAGGTTTTTTCATGCTTATTCCATATTAATCCGCAACCCAGATGAGAGCAACGCCTTTTTCTAAATGATAATAAATTTGATACGGCTTCAACTAGATTAATTCCCAGTTGTTTATGAAAAACAGAGCGGTTGGGTTTAAATACTTCTGCATATTCATTTGGTTTATTCAGCACCATATCACATAATATACTTGCGCTTACCATTGATGAAGTCATGCCCCACTTGTTGAAACCAGTGGCAACATATATATCAGGATATATGCTTGAAATCCTTCCAATATATGGTATGCCATCAAGGCTCATGCAGTCTTGTGTTGCCCAATAATATTTTTCTGACGAGTTTGGATAATGCTTCTTGGCAAAATTTCGAAGTTCTCGCCAATTTCCGCCTTGTTTGCCAGTTCTGTGGTCTCCGCCGCCTAGAAGTAATAAATCTTTATAGTTTCTGAACGACATGCCATTTTGCACTTCATCGACATACATGCCTTCTACGTTTGGTGCATTATCGAGAGCCAATACATACGAACGGTGTTGATATAGTTTAAGGCTATACAATCCGGCCAGATTTATCATGGGGTAATGAGTTGCTATAATAATTTTATCGGCAGATATTGTTCCGTTTTTAATTTTAACCGTGTTTTTATTAATACTTTTTGCAAACGTGTTTTCATAAATATTTAAGCCTTCGGAAATATGGTTTATAAATTTTATAGGATTAAACTGAGCTTGCGTAGGAAACTTTACGGCAGCCTTAATATCAAGAGGCAAGGGGAGCTTGTCCGCAAACTCTGCTTTATATCCCAAACGGTTTAGAGCAATGATTTCATTTTCGATTTTTTCGTTATTATCAAGCGTAAAGACAAACGATGGTTTCTCCTCAAAATCGCAATCGACTCCCGCGCATAGATTGCGATATTTATCTACTGCACATAGATTTGCCTGCAAATATTTTTTTGATTTTTCCAATCCGTATTGTTTTATTAAATTGTTGTAAATAAGACCGTGCTGTGCGGTTATTTTAGCGGTTGTGTTTTTTGTGATTCCGCTGCCGATTTTTCCTCCTTCAATTAGCATATAATTAATGCCGGCTTGTTGAAGAAAATATGCGCATAATATGCCAGCCATTCCGCCACCAATAACCAAAACATCGGTTTTTACATTTCCGTGAAGAGTTTCGAATTTATTTTTAAACAAAGATTCGCTCCATATTGAATACATCTTTTTCACCTCATATAAGCTCGTTTACTGGCGGCATACAGCGGTTTCCCTCGCAAACATAAAAAGTCGTTTTGTCGTTTACAAGAGGATACTCATTTGTAGGCTTTTCAAATACCCTGACAACATAATTTGATTTTTTCAAAAGCTTATTAATATCCGATTTATCCTTCAAAACACAGATTACATCTTTAGTCGGAAGTGTTGCGAATAAATAAAAGCTGAATCCATGAGAATATTTAGATGCGGCTTTTTCCATAAAGTCTTTTTGGCTTTCACATAAATCATATAGGTTCATATCTTTTGTTAGCTTATATAACCTATCGAGATTATAATACATTACAGAATTTCCTGACGGAATGGCACCATCATAGCTTTCCTTAGGCCGAATAAGCAGTTTTTCGCCATCTTTGCCATAAAAATAAAATCCGCCGTTTTCACTGTCGAAAAAGTTGTTTACTGCTTTATTGGCCAACATAAGCGCACGCGATAAATATTTTTCTTCAAATGTAGCGTGATATAACTCTAATAAAGCCAAAATATAAAATGCGTAATCATCAATGAAACCCGGAACACTTCTTTTGCCTTCTGTTATGCTAACATAAACAATATCATCTATAACAAGATTGTCTTCAATAAATCTCTGTGATTTTTCCGCTATACGAAGATATTTGTCATCTCCCAATATTCTGAAAGCTGTTGCATACGCCCATAACATCAAACTGTTCCATGATGTGAGGATTTTCTCATCTCTATGAAGCACAGTGCGCTCCTTGCGATACGCATAAAGCTGAGGTAAATATTCATCCATAGTTTTAAGAGGGGAGGACTGTTTTATTAGATTGGGGATATTTTTTTCCTCAAAGTTGCCTTGGGATGTTATATCGTAGAGATTATTAAAGCGCTCTCCGATTTCTTTGCCTAATATGTTTATAGTTTCATCTGGCGAAAACACATAGTATTTCCCCTCAACATCATCGCTGTCCGCGTCTTGTGCGCTATAAAAGCCTCCGCTTTGGCTAGTCATTTCTCTTTCGATGTATACAAATATTTTCTCTGCAACAGATCGGTATAATACATTTTCTGTATGCTCAAAAGCGTGTAAATACGCTGCTGCTAGCATTGCATTGTCATACAGCATTTTTTCAAAGTGGGGAGCGAGCCATTTTTCATCTGTTGAATAGCGAGAAAAGCCATAGCCTATATGGTCGAATATTCCGCCCTTATACATTGACAAAAGCGTTTTTTCCGACATTTCAAGGGAATGAGGCTCATTTATGGCTTTGCTATACCCCATCAAAAAGAATAAATTATGCGGGGATGGGAATTTCGGAGCGTTGCCAAATCCCCCGTAAACAGGATCAAATAAATGTTGGAATGTGTGAAACGCTTCTGCTTTCAGGTCTTTATCTTCTATATGATTGTTACTTTTATGTGAAATATGATTTATTATTTCATCAGAGGCAGACATAAGCCTTGTTCTGCTATTTTTCCAAGCCTGTGAAATGTTTTGAATCAGTTTTATAAACGTTTGGGGTGGAAAATATGTGCCTGCGTAAAATGGCTTTTGTTCCGGAGCCATAAAAATGCTCGTAGGCCAACCACCACCTCCGGTAAAAGTTTGACACACGCGCATATACACACTGTCGATATCGGGGCGCTCTTCTTTATCAACCTTTATGGGTATAAAATTTTCATTTAATATTCCCGCAATCACATCGTTTTCAAAACTTTCCCGCTCCATAACATGACACCAGTGGCAAGTCGGCATAATGATGTATTCACGAATACCCAATAGAAAGGAAAACTGGTTTATCTTCTTCCTTCGCTTTTGCAAAAGCTTCATCACACCATGGCCACCATTTAACTGGGTTATAGGCGTGTTGGAGCAGATATGGGCTTGTCTCATCGATCAGTCTATTGGGTATTTTTTGTGAATTCATCATGGGCATCACCTTCCTTCTTATAATTTTTTGTTAGGGCAATATCGCCATTATTCTGCTAAAATATGCTCGTAAAAAAGGCACGTAGGCAGCAAAAAAGACATAAATTTAGCAAGCCTAAAAAATATTATTGATTTACTAAAAAGAGTGTAAATGAAAATTTCCAATATTGAAATCATTAATAAATAAGATTATAATAAGCGTATAGAACAATAGTGCAAAAACTGAATATTGGTTCCATTTTATGCGAAAATGTGAATTTGGTGGTAGTTGCCTGTAAAGTCGACACAGGAGCGTAATTTGCGTAAAACACACCATTTGCATAGGCCATTATCATTTATGGAGGTATGCATTATGTTAATAACCTGTGCTATTGTTCTCGTTAGTGGCGTTATTGGTCTAATAGCCTTGAAAATCTTACATAATACATTAAAAATGTGTATTCAAGATAATAAACATGATGTTTTTGTAAGAACAAAATGGTTTACTATTAGAGTTATACCCACACAGAGACAAAAACCTCAACTATGATTGGGGTTTTTGTTTTTGTACGCCCAGTATAGCTTCATCACACCATGGCCACCATTTTACTGGGTTATAGGCGTGTTGGAGCAGATATGGGCTTGTTTCATCGATCAGTCTATTGAGCATTATTTTCTGAATTCATCATGGGCACCACCTCTTTTATTTTTAGTTTATTTAATTATATATATTTTCCCCGTCTTTTAGCCAAGCTATACTATTAAAACTAGGGGCTGCTGCAAACTTTTTAGTTTGCAACAGCCCCTTTTAATGCTTCTCTTTAATTTCTAACTAACACGATCTTTTATATTATTTTGTGTAACTAGATACAATCGTAAAGCTATAACTTGGGAACAAAGTCGGGAATTTGACACCACTGACTTTAATTTCTGCACCATCGATTATATCAATTACTTTTAGACCTTTAACAATGATTGTGTTTCCTTGAGTTTCGGTATTGTATTGCGCAATTCCGTCAACTATAACAAAACCATCAAAGCTTTTATATTTGCTCGCAATTGGTGCATTGAAAGATATGATAAGATCGCCTTCTGCTGTTTTATCATATCCCATAGCCCATACGTTATCATAGGCCATGACCGACAAATCTGTTGAAACCTTATCGTTTCCATTAATAGACGCAACAATTTTATAATCTCCTGCCGCAGGAGCTGAGTCAAGTTTGAAGACTGCATTAAAGTTGTCTGCCGTTGCAATAGCTTCGCCTGTTGCAACAATCTGGCCGTCTTTTTCAAGAGTTAATTCAACAGTTGCGCCTGCAATTTCTTTGCCGGTTATCTCGAGTTGGATATTTCCGGCTAAACCTTCTATGATGCTGGAAGGAGTAATATTATTAACAGATTCAAGCGCCAATTTAGTTTGGTAATCGTCAGATATCTTAACAATAAGTTTTCCGTCGACAACTGTAAAGTCATAACCACCGGAAAGGAGATTGAATTTTAAAGTCTCTACTCCGTTACGCACTTCCGTGCCAATATATGTAACACCGCTAACCGCCTTAAATCCGTCCATATCTGCAGACATAGGCAAATAAAGAGTTGCAGTTGTGTTTGCAGGAACTGTAGCGCTGTAGGAAAGCATTTTATTTACTGTTCCGTTGGATGCGCTTCCATTTCCGTCTGCTGTCCACTGGCTTTTAATAACGCCATAGTTAGACGTATAGCTGCCCTCAATAGCGGTAAAGTTTCCGCCTGGCAATGGTTGCAAAACAAAGTTTTGATAGCCCATTGCTCCGCTAGATGTAATTCCTAGCTGATATTCATATAACCATTGTGCAGAGCCACCAAGAGCGTAATGGTTTTGCGAGTTCATGGCGCTGTGTCCGCCTTTGCCGAAGGCAAGCTCGTTTGCATTCCAAAGCTCCCAAATGCTAGTAGCTCCGAGAGTGATAGGATAAAACCAAGATGCATAGTTTGTGCTGGAGAATAATGCATAAGCTGTTTCATTCTCGCCATTTTTGGTTAAAGCAGGCAACAAAGTAGGCGTTCCGGCAAAGCCGCTGGTTACGGTATAAGGAAGTTCCCGGCTCGCATATCTGCCATTTGGAAGAGTACCCGTACCATTACCGCTTTTGCTTGGGTCTGCAATAAGTTGCGCAAGCCGCTTTGTTGCAAACTCTTTATATGTGATTCCTGCATTTGGCCCGCTTGTTATAGTCATAGTGTCGCTGATTACACCATAATGCAACGGTGCAGCATAGGAAGATTGGGAATCTATAACAGAAGTGCCTCTATTTGGGTTTTTATTGCCTCCGGTCTGGTCTGCGCTTCCGCTTACATTTTCCAAATTGCCGTTGGTAATGTTCATGTTACGAGTCATGCCAGTGGCAGGATCGATATATGCTTTGTTAAAATCTTCTATTGCTGCAATACGGCGCGCGCGCAATGTTTGGGCATATTCAGTTTCCCCAATGGCATCAGACATTATTGCGGTTACTTCCATGAAATATATTAATATTGCATTATTTAACATTCTTGCCGATGCACCAGCAGCGCCGTCAAGGGCGATATGATCCGCCAAGCCACCTGTTTGTGTTGAAAGACCTGGATAGAAGGCAGAAGAATATCGTGCATCAAGCTTGCTGGATAAATAAAGTTTCATTGCATTGAAGTTTTCTTTGACAACCTGAATGTCGCCATACTGTTGATAAAGTTGCCAAGGTACCATACAAACTGCGCCGCCCCATGTAGGAGAGGTGTCATTTGCAGTGTCTTCGGATAATGAATAACGGGGCACTGTTCCACCGATTCCTCCGGCAGGGGTATTTGCATTACCTATACTTTGGTCGTCATTTACAGCAACCATCCATTGACGTAGGAAGCCCTGAGAATCACCATTATAAGTAGCAGTTCGTGAATAAGCCTGCAAATCACCCGTCCAGCCCATGCGCTCATTTCTTTGTGGGCAGTCTGTTGGCAAGGAGAAGAAATTGCCTAATTGACTGCGTTGAACGTTGCGAAGAAAAGCATTTGCGAGAGTACCTGTTTTGTTATCATCGCTTGTTGTAGCCTTATACGTTCCTGTCAATAATTCGCTGGAAGATAATACAATACCTTTAACATTTTCTAATGGCAATGCTGTGGTTCTGCTTGGAATGGTTATTTGAATATAACGGTAGCCATGGAATGTAAAGTGCGGCTCAATAACCACGTCTGCTGTTGCATCCGCCGGTTTTGCAATATAAAAATCTGTAGACATTGCACCGCGGTATGATTCATGCAATATTTTGCCTGCGGCACCTTTGCGATAAGTACCCTCGTTGCCATATAAGGATTCATATGTATAGCCGTCGGGATGCATTGTATTAGGCGAATCGCTGTTGCCTGGGTAGATTACTTCGCCAAAACGAATTATTACAACAGCGTTTGCTTGCAAAGACCCTGCCGGAATAGTTATAGATGGTACTCCCACCATATTAACGCCCATGTCATATGTCCATGTTTTCTCATCTGCGCTGTGTGTATTTAAAACTGTTTTTGCTGTCAAACGTTCGCGTTCCCTAACTGGGTTGTCACGGCGACCAATGAGCTCAAAATTAATACCTGGTTTAGGGACAATAATTTCTGCACTTTTCCATGCTTCGTCGTTATAGTCATTTGTTTTCCAGCCTTCTATAGCCGCTTCTTTATTTGCGTCATAGCGTTCGCCCTGCAAATGGCTTCCATTGCGAACAGGCCCATCTTTGTAAACTTTCCATGTATCTGGATTGGTTATAATAGTTTGTGTTGTTCCGTCTGTATATGTTATAGCAAGCTTTGCAAGAAGCCCTTCGTTATCACCAAATGTGCTGAAGTTCGCACCTGTATATGTCATGTAACCTGTATAGAATCCTTGACTTATAATTGCTCCAATAGCGTTATTGCCATCCTTTATCATATTGGTTACATCATATCCATGGTATGTAAGGGTTTCTCTAAATTGGCTCATGCCCGGGTTCATCCAGTCTACGCCCATGCGTTCGCCATTTATAAACATCTCGTAAGAACCCATAGCAGTTACAAGCATACGTGCTTTTTCCACTTCTTTGCCTGCTTCCGTCGCAAAAGATGTGCGTACATATGATTGAGAGCCATAACTTGGATCGGCATATTTTGGCCCTAATTGAGCTGCATTAATAGGATTAATAGTTATTTTATTATTAACTGCAGATATTCCGCTTTCATTCATATCAAAAATAGAATAGGTTGAGCCTGTAGTAGAGTCAAACAGGGTGCGCTTTGTGCTATTGCCTATATCAACTAGTTTATAATCAGTTATTGTTACGTTATCATCAATATTTTTCACTTGGAATCCAATTGAAGCTAGATGTGGATAAGTAGGATAATCGCCGGTAGTGTAGAACGTATGAACTCCATCTGCACTAATGGTTGAATAAGGTGAAACGTTAAAATTATTGTCTGCGCCCGGTCTGTTTTGTGGCCTGCCAACGTTTGTAAATCCGGCTATTGTAATGCCGTCAATTTGGATTGTTAGGGCGCTTACATTTGCATAAATATCAATAGTGTGTTCGCTATTCTTGTTTGCTTTTGTAAAAATATTTCTAACTGCTGCATTAGTGCTGTCTATAAGGTTTACTGTTTTATATGGATAAACGTTTGCATCACCGTTAATATCATCTGTAGCATGATACCCCTTGCGGTAAACACTGAATTTTCCGCCTGTGTTGCTTGCATCATCAGTTACACCAGTGGTGTCGATTTCTAGACGAATAAAGTTTTCGCCGGAAGCGCCATAAACATTTTGGAAACTGTCTTTAAGTCTGTAATCATTTGCGCCGACTATGAATGATACGTTGTCTCCGCTATTAATTTGGAATTTCGATTGAACCCTAAATAAATAAGCAGATGCAGAATCCAGAATCAATTCATTGCTGCCAATAAACTTGGCTCCGCCCCATGCGCTCATTGCTGTGTTCATCAATCCTGTGGAGAAACTGGCAACATCGGAAACATGAATCTGATCATCATTATCAGTAACAGTCACCCTCCAAAAATAGTCAGTTTCCGGTGTTAATGCGCTTCCATCATAAATAATGCCTATCGATTTGTTTGTTAGTTCTGTGCCGCTATCCCAAACTAAATCTGTAAACTCTTTATCTTTTGCAACTTCCAGTTTGTATGCCTTTTGAGATGCACCAATGATATCGGAGTTCATTTGCCAAGAAAACTCCGGATTTGTATCTTCAACAACCATGGGATTTTCTAATGCATTTGTTTTTAGGTTTGAAATGCTTGTTGTGCCGATGCTTGAAGCGGATAATGGTATCGCAGATAAATATAACGATGCTGTGAAGGTTGGAATTGACAGACATGTTGCTAACAGAAAAGGTAAAAATCTTTTCATTTTCTTTTTCATCGTATTTCCTCCTCAATATTCTTAAAGCCTTAAATTAATACTTTCATGTCCATGCAAAACCATTACATCTTCGGGGGAACTATGTAACGATCAGCATATTTTTAGTTTTTTAAAGATTTAATAAGGGGTGGGTAGTTAATAAGAATAAAAGCACTGTTCCTTAAAGCCAGCAATTCAAAAATCAGACTATCTCTTAAAGTATCATGGGGGATGACTCTTATAAGGCAACTTGGACTGGCTACCCAAGGTCTGAATTTTGAATTTTGCATACAATTATTATAGATATATTTTATATATAAATATATAGCACTTTTCGATTATTCATTGTACTTTTCGATTAGAATTATAGATTAAATAATAAAATACATTGTTATAAATGCAACATATATATCAAAAACAACTGATTTATTTATTAACTATTTATTTTTGGCGAAAAGCATGAGATAATGTATAAAAATCTGACAGTGGGGGAATTGCATTGATAAAAACACTCCTAGTTGATGATGATATCATGGTAATTGAATATATGAAAAATCTTGTTGATTGGAACGAATGTGGGTATGAAATATCCGGATTTACTTATGATGGAGAGAATGCATTTGCGCTATATCAAATGCTTTTGCCCCAGCTTGTTATTGCGGATTTAAATATGCCCCGTATGTCTGGTATTGAGTTGGCTAAAAAAATCAGAATGGTTGATTCTGATGTGGAAATTGTATTTTTATCCGGATACGATGATTTTGAATATGCACGGTCTGCCATGAAATTAAATGTTTATGAATACATATTGAAGCACGAATTAGATGCGGATGTCATGCGGCAAAAGTTATCATCTATTAAAAAAATTATTGATAATAAAAATGACAATTTAAAAAAGCGATTCGAAAGCGCGGTTCGGCGGCTTTTTGTCGAAAACATTAAGTTCCCGAGAGCTAGACTGCTTGATTTTAAACATTATAAATATAATATGATAATAATCGAAAAGAACCTTCCTTTTGGTCAGATTGTTTCTAATAACCAATACATAGCGGTAGAACCGTTAGAAAAAGCAATTCAGATCTGCAGAAAGTGTGAGTTTGAGCAAAGCAAGATGTCGGTTGTCGTTAAACTAAATGAGTATCGTATCTTACTGCTTGTTTGCTTAAAAGATTCAACTTCTCAGCATTATAAGTTTAATATGCTTATGTCCGGTATGCTGCAAATTTTGAAAGAACTCGAAAAGCTTGGCAGTTATTCAATATTTTACTTTAAAGATGAAAAAGACATCGAGGTATGCCGAAAGGCATATGTAGATGCTGAACATCTTTTTTTGCAAAAGTATTTCTATAAGAAAAAGCTTCTGGATATGGAGCAACTATATATGGACTGCTCCTTTGTCGAGCCATGCATCAAAGTATCCGGGCGTGATATAATCGCCGGGAGATGGGATCTTTTTGACATTGCATCTGAAAAGTATGATTATAAAACATTTGAAACGCTTGTTAAATCAGCCTTTTTATATCTGAAATGGGAATATGATAAGTTAGGCATTAATCAACTTCAAAGTTGCGATATAGATAAGTTGTTTTTCTCGCAAGATATTATACAATGGCTTAAAAACAGCGCTATACTGTTAGCTGAAATGCCAACTAAGCTTGGCTTGAAGTATTGCGAAAATATAAATAATGTCATATTACATATATACAAAAATTTTAATGACAGTGAATTAAATATTGCAAAAATAGCGGAAAGCTTTTGCATCAGCGAGAGCCATTTACGAAATATCTTTAGAAAAGAAACCGGTCAAAACATTCTTTCATTTATTACAAATTGCAGGATAGAAAACGCTAAAACTATGCTCACATCAGGAAAACACAAAATATTGGATATCGCTATATCCTCAGGTTATACATCAAGCCAGTATTTCTGCCGTGTATTTAAAAAAGAAACAGGAATATCTCCAATGGAGTTTAAAAAGAAATTCGAGCATTAATCTGAGCTCATTAAATGTGGTAGTATAAATCATGTGTGGGAAGTGATGCAAATGGCATTTATTAAGATTTTTAAGATTAACAGCCTTACTAAGAAAATTTTAATGGCTATGATAATCATCGGTCTTGCTATATTAATACTTATTTACGTCTTTCTTCCAAATGTATTCTATATATCCCTCAAAGACAGAACGGTAAATGATGCTCTAAAAATAGGCGAGAGAGCTTCTGAGCAGATTGATCAAGAAACATATGAGTTGGATTTATATGCCCACATTATTTGTGACAACAAGGTAATAGAACAAATGTTAAAAGAATATTTTTTAAACGGAAATGAAGAGATAAAATACAAGATTAATAACGCTCTGACAGATTTATTTTTTGTTGGAGCGGAAAAAGTATTATCTGTGATGCTTGTTATGGAAGATGGTACTGTATTTACATCAGTTGGAAGACGTGACCCAGTGCAGGCGAATGAAAAATGGTTTTTGGAATATAAAACGAGTGGTTATCCTCGGCAGTATTCAAACATCTTAGAAGAGGAGGATTATAGATTCGGCAAATCAATTTGTTTTGCAACTCCTTATCATGCCGGTAATCTAAGAGGAGATATTGTTTTCACTTATAATTTTAGTTCGATACAAAAAGCATTACATAGCTATTCTATAAACGGATATACAACAATGCTTTTTAATAGAGACAACAAATTGATATATCCACTTGAAGAAGAAAATACAGATGTAGAACCAAGAGTTTTTGAAAAGCTGCAAGAATCGGATTTTATTTATCAGACTAAATTTGAGACAGATAGTGGGCTTTATATCATTTCAAAGATGAGTTTGGGAGGATTAAAGATCGTATCTTATGCATCAAGAGAAAACCTTATTGCGCCGTATGAAAATGTATTTTATTTTGTGTATATCATGATATTAACATTTTTTGCACTGTTTTGTATTACAGTAATCCCAATAATCATCAAAAGCATTATTCCTTTAAGAGAACTAAAAAACAAGATGAAAACAGTGGCAAGCGGAAACCTTGAGGTTAGTGTAGATGTTAATAGCGGCGATGAAATAGAGGAATTGGCAAATGCATTTAATTATATGGCAGAAAAACTGAAAATTAATATTGAAAAAATGATGACTCAAGAAAGAGAAGCAGAATATATGAAATACGCTATGCTTATTTCTCAGATAAAGCCGCATTTTATATATAACACACTGAACACTATCACATTTTTGGCTATGAAAAAAAATACAGATGATATAGTAGTTGTGAACAAAGCGCTGATATCAATTTTGAAAAATAATCTTACTACCGAAATAAAAAACTTTGAAACAATTGATAACGAGCTTTTTGCTATACGCCAGTATATGGTTATTCAAGAGTATAGGTATGGCTCTGGGATAGAACTTGTAACCCAAGTAGACGATGAACTTTTAACAAATGAAATACCAAAAAATATTATCCAGCCGCTTGTTGAAAATGCTATATTTCATGGGCTTGCGCCACTTAGAGATGAAGATGGTAGGGTTACCGGCCGCATAGTCGTTAGCATCAGGAGAGACGATGAAATGCTAATACTTACAGTAAGGGACACAGGAATAGGTATGGACCAAGCTACGATTGATAAGTATTTTGAACGAGACGAGTGGCATGGACGCCACATAGGGATATACAACATAAAAAATCGGCTGTCCTATCTGTATAACGACAAGCTTACTATGAATATTAAAAGCGGACATAACCTTGGAACATCGATAGAGTTGGTTTTTCCGTGTGAGTATGAAGAATGAGGGGATTTTAATGTTTACTAATCAATTTAATATACCATTCACTAAGCGATTAGTTTCTTTAACTCCGCTTATCAAGAAAGTAACAACTCTTATTATGGGTGTGGTTTTGATTATTTTTGCCATAGGCTGCGATGAAGCCACATTAAAAAAGACTTATAAAATCGGCCTTATCTACTATGGACAAAAAGGGACTCTTGCCAAATCTGTACTTGAATATGCTCATTATCTTGCTTCTGAGTTTGATGTTGAAATAGATTATCGATTTGCTGTAGGAAATTATGCAACCTTGAATGCCGTTAAAGAACTTTGCTCTCAAAGAGTTGATGCAATATTATCATATTGGCCGGGGCAGCTTCAAAAACAAGTTAGTGTATGTGATGAATATGGGGTATACTACGCTTCTTTTATGTCTAGAGAAATGGACAACGACATTATGTCGCAGGTTACCGGAAACCAATGGTATCTTGGAGGGGTGTATATGGATGAAAAAAAGAATGCTGAAATATTGGCTGACGAATTTTATAAATCAGGTAACAGGAAAATCTCTGTTATATCCATTCCTCCATATGATAAAACTCACAACGAAAGATTCAGTGCAATAATTAATAGGCTTGAAAGTTACCCTGATGTAACTATAGTTGGAACAATACAAGGATTCTCTTTAAGTGCGAACGTTGAGAATCTCATAAGTCAAGGATTAGAGATGGACGGGATCATTTCAACCGGAACAATAGCCTTTCCGAAAAATATGCAAGAACGTGATATAAAACTGCTTAAAACGGCGTACTATGATTTCGGTGAGTTTTCTCGTGACGACATAGCGAATAGTAGGACTGCCATGGTTTTATGCGGCCAGCATAGTTCTCTTGGATTAACCTTTGCTCATGTTTACAGCGTTTTGGAGGGGAATCCTTTGTCCAATAAGCCTATTGATCTTTATTGCGATTATATAAGCGTTACAAATGTTGAGGAATATGATAATTATATGAACTATTGTATAGGGCAAGGACAACCGTTTTCTGGGGATGAACTTAA
>CAYVCG010000022.1:0-29903 GCA_964449985.1 uncultured Defluviitaleaceae bacterium | reverse complement strand
GCGATTTAGGTGAAGGGGAAGTAGTAAAAGGCTTTATTTGGAATGCAGAAACATTAAAACCGGTATGCTTGCCATCAAAGATAAATTAAAACTCCTTAAAATCTCTATCTTAATCTTATTTCATTCATAACCGAAAGGGGCTGTCTTGTCAGCCCCAACAAAAAATGAGAGAAGGCGCGAGCCAACTCTCATTTTTTGTTGTATAATAGTTTTTATGGAAAACAAAACACAACGAAACCATGATACCACGAATGAGCAAACATTTCAACTATCACTTCCATTTGATGTAGGAGTAAAAATTGATGCAAAAGAATCGGTGCGCCTGCTAATAGAGGTTACGCATGAAACCTAACCCCAATAAAACAGTAACGAAAAAAACACGTAGTTGCTAGAACTACAAAGCCATCAACTGTTCAATAAACTTACTAAAGCCACAGGATAAAGCAAACCTCTTTTTCTTCAAACTGTATTTCTTATCAAGAACCAGTAATTTAAAAATGGCTAAAGACCATTTTCTTATAATATTAAGATTTTCTGCAGCCACCTTGTTAAGAGTCTGGTTAGCATCTTCACGAAAGGTTACATCTAAATGCCAGTGCATGCTTTCAACAGCCCAATGGCCTCGTACACATTCAGCAAATAAATTTATATCAGACTTTAAACTACTGATGTAATACCGTGTTACAGTATTTTGCTTGCCTTCCTTTATTGTGGTGGTTTCGACCATGCCTATGCTGCTTAGACCTTGCCAATGTTCCAGGTTATTCAGCCATTTAATATCATTGGTTTGATAGTATCGCCTTATTTCGAGTTGTCCGTGTGCTTTTTCTTTTGTTTCTTTGTAGTTACCAAGATTCTTAATTGTTTCTTTAAAACCATTATCGTCCAAATATGTTTTTATGTCATCGTGTAAATTACCTTGGTTGCCTTTAACTGCAAGTACGTAATCACCTTTTTCGGCTATAATCTTCTCTGCTATTTTTGTTTGTGTTCCAATTGCATCTATTGTTACGATTTGTTTTTTTACTGATATTTTATTCAATAATTCTATTATGGCCGGTATTTCTTTTCCTTTGGTATTCACTGATTTTTGGCCAAAACAAATTCCATTTTCCTTAAGCTGAAACTATATGTAGCGCCTCTTGATTTTTGTTTCCGGTTCCTCGCATGGTTTTTGCGTCTATGCATAGGATTTTCTTCAGCTTTTCGCCTTCGTTGGCAGTTAACAGTTTATCCCATAATCCAACAAGGCTTTTAAACACATCCGGTTTTATACTTAACATTACTCGTTGTATTGTATCATGTGACGGTATTCCGTTCTTTAATTCTATATAGTTTTTTAGTAGTACTTCGTGGTTTCTTGCGAATATCTCAATTCCTTGCCAATCATCTGCGTTTGCTAATGTTGCAAACAGTACTATTACCACTATATCAACTAGCTTATGCACTACCTTCCATGCCTGCCGTTCATCCTGTATGTTTTCTATAAAGATTAGTATTTGTTCCATATGTTCCATATCCACACCCATTTTAGGCGTATTATAGCATTTTTTTACATGATTTTCATGCGTTTGTCCTGGTATTGAGAAATGACAGAATTATAATAGAGCAACCTATTACGCGCACTATTTCCTTAATCTCACATTTTGAGATGAGCATTTGCTCTATTATAATTCTGTCATTCCTTTTGGCTATACTCGCTCTTATTTCAATCAGGATTTCCTACCGATATGCAATCACAGATGATGTCTTATTTAACGCTTGCTGGGGGCACAAGCATAGTTGTGGAAACCGTGTTCGAGTCCAGAAACAAACATATAAGTGAGTTAAAGAGAATGGGTGCAGACATTATACATTCTATGTATTATAAAAGGCGAATTTTTTAGTTATACGCTTGCCCATAATCAAGCTCAAGTTTAAGCTCCTCTCCATCCCAGTATATTGCTTTCACAACCGACTTTAAAAGCATTTTTTTATCAGTAGAGGTCAGTGATTTTGCTGCCTTTTCGGGGTGCATGATTATTTCAAGAACTTTTTTTATGTCAAATATGTCTGATACATCTGCTTGGTTGGCAGAGTTATATTCTTTGAGTTTTTGTTGATTAGAGCGAATCAAAAAATCGAGGTTTTTTATCTGTTCCATTATGTATTCCGAAAGGTCTGGTTGCTTGGAAAGCTGTAAGGTGAGGTTGTTTATCTGGGTTTTAAGGGCTGCATTTTCGTCTCCAAGGGTTTTGTGGGAGTCAGAGCCAATGTATAGGTGTTGTTCTTTGTTAAGAGCTATTATTATAGCGTCTTTATCAATGCCAATGTATTCAATAAGCTTTCTTATTACTGCTTCATCTGTAGATTTGCCTTGTAGATTTGGTGTATCGCATAAGATGCCTTTGCTGGCGGCTTTTGTTCTGCATCTGTAGTAATGATGACGGGTTTTGTTGCTGGAACTTTTATGATTGGCGTTCATTTTTTTGCCGCATTTTGAGCAAACAAGAAAGGATGTTAAGGGCGATAGCTTTCCCGTGCCGTTACGTGGGGGCTTTGTTTTTTCTGTATTAATATAGCTTTGGGCTGTTAGCCATTTTTCGGGATTGATTATACCTTCTGTTTCCGAAACGGCGATTATCCATTCAGTCGGTTTTTTTAAAACAGATATTCTTTTTGTATGCTTAAATTTATTGAAAACGGTGAGGCCAAAATTGCTGCGAAAATTCTGTTCTTTTCCTGCAATATCGCAGCCGAGCTCTTTAAAATAATTATAAATTGATTCATTTGATTTCACGTATATCGGATTTTTAAGTATTATTTTAACGGATCTTTCAGAAAAATCCACGCCCCTGTTTGTTTTAATCCCCGCCTTTGCAAGCTCATAGACTACATGTGTTAGTGATTTATGCTTTACATATTCATCAAACATAAATTCAACAGTTTTAAGCTTATCACAATCAGGGATAAGAACGGCATATTTCTTTTTGTTGCCTCGATCGTCTGAGTATTCGATTTTATCAATGCCAAATCCAAATGGCGCGGGGCCTCCAAGCCAATGCCCTGTTCTTGCAAGGCGATATTTATTATCCCTGATTCTTTCAGCTATCGTTTCGCGTTCAAGCTGCGCGAAAACCGATGATATGTATATCATTGCTCTGCCCATTGGGGTGGACGTATCAAAATGCTCTGAGATAGAAACAAACGACACATTATAGTTATTAAGCACATCCAGCGTTTTTGAAAAATCTAAAACATTACGGCTCACCCTGTCTAACCTGTATACCACAACGGTTTTTATCAAACCGATTTTTATATCCGTCAAAAGACGGTTATAAGCCGGCCTGTCAGTATTGCCGCCGGAAAAGCCTTCATCCTCATAAATACTGATTTCTGCCTCTTTGCATATATGCAGAGCTATATAATCCTTGCAAAGGTCTATTTGATTTTTTATGCTTTCTCCCGTTTCTGTTATTTTTGATTTCCGGGAATAAATAGCTATTTTCATATCCTCACTCACTTATTTTTCGGGTCAATACTATATATATTAAGCGAAAGCGGCGGTCTTGCTCTTTCAAAATCAACACAAAACGACAAAAATACACGCATGAATCGGACAATCGCCAAAACCCATATAATGCAAAGAGGTGGTTTTTGTGAAAGAAATCAAATGCGTTGTAATAAACCCGCCACAAAATGCAGAGCAAAAAACAACACTGCGCATGAAAATGGCGCAAGCTTTTGCTGATATAATACTAAACAAAATAAAAGAATTACCCCCGGATTTGCGGAAGAAAGCGTTGGAGGAAGTTATTAGGGGTGTTGGGGAATAAAAAAATTGGTTGGAGGGTTTTGATAATAAAAATTCTGACAGAAATTAAGGGAGTGTGTACTATTTGATGGGGTTGTGGTATAATTTGATAAAGCTGGTAAGAAGATTAGCTAACAATAATGTTGGAGGGAGTGTCAAAATGGCTGAATCAAATGATGTATTATATTATTATTGTAGTTTGAAAGTATTTAAAAGCATAATTGAAAACAAATCAATATGGCTATCAAATATCAGAAAATCAAACGACTCTTTAGAGTTAGAGTGGCTATTAAAGCAGTATATAAACTTCCTTAATGCGAAATACAGCAGTGATGCAGAACAAATTGAGTTTTATAAAATAATTAATGATTGCATTTCTGCTGACGAAAAGATAAAAAACATTCTACTATCTGCAGTTCCTATATATGTCGTTTGCCTTTCGGAAAAAGGTGACGACTTAAGCCAATGGCGCGGATATGGTGATGATGGATATGGTATTGCAATTGGTTTTAATAACTCTTATTTTACTTCATTAAACGTGGGTGATGTACCAGAAGATTTCCCATATCTCACTCAAATAACATACGCTTCGGAAGAATTCTTATACTCATTTTTTGAAAAACTAACAAGCGAAATAAATTCTAATTTATCGCAAAAAGAAATTGAGCAACGGTTTATAGTGGTAAGAAAGGAAATTATTAATAAAGCTCCACACTTCAAAAATCCAGCTTTTGTTGACGAAGCAGAGTGGAGGATTTGCTTATGGAGTCCCAAAGGCAATGGAATAGACTTTAAAGATGGTGGTTTTTCATATGGAAAACGCAAATTTTTCAATAGGAGAGATAACCTTGTATCTTATTTCGACATGGTATTTTCCGATATTCAGAAAGCGATAAGACATATTTATATCGGTCCAAAGTCAAAGGTTGAGCCGAGTGATATAAAACAGTTTTTAGCTGCAAGTGGTATATCTATCAATGATCCAAACCATAAAATAATAGTCGAAAGATCAAAGCTTTCATATAGATAGGTGGAGCCATGCTAAAAACAGTGCACTTCAAAGTGTTATTATTTGATGAAAAGTTAATCTTTTTACTACTCCTTTAATTTTTTATGACTACTATAATTCTTATTATTCATAAAAAAGGAGGATTTCATTTAATGTTACCAGACACTCCCAATACCCCATATTCGGAGTGTTTTTACATTGCACCTCATTTTTAAAGCCTCTTCAAAGACCTTGGAAAACTTTTTCACGAAAAAATCCTCCAAGGTCTTTGATTTTTGGTGTGTAATATATTATAGTAGTATATAACAAATTATGAGAAAAAGGACGAGGTTTTTAAAAAACCGGTGTTTTGAGAGAGTTGTGATACAATGTTTGACATAAGAGAAGAGCTAAAAAGATTGCCGCAGAAGCCCGGCGTTTATATAATGCGTGACGATAAAGAGAATATCATATATGTGGGCAAGGCGATAAACCTAAGAAACCGCGTTCGTCAGTATTTTCAGTCGGGAAACCAGCATACCCCAAAAACCGTTAGTCTTGTCCGGCATATCAGGTCTTTTGAATATATCGTGACCGATAATGAGGAAGAAGCGCTGATTCTTGAATGCAATCTTATAAAGACAAACAAACCTAAGTATAACGTGCTATTAAAAGACGATAAGGCATATCCATATATAAAAGTAACCGTGAACGAGGATTTTCCCCGCATATTTATGTCTAGATCGCGGGAAAAGGACAAAGCAAAGTATCTTGGGCCATATACAAGCGCGCTTGCCGTGCATGAGGTCATTGCTTT
Source organism: uncultured Defluviitaleaceae bacterium (assembly GCA_964449985.1). GTDB lineage: Bacteria > Bacillota > Clostridia > Lachnospirales > WRAX01 > CAYVCG01. Next base: position 24,305 of record CAYVCG010000022.1, on the reverse strand, counting down.
GGCTAGTAACATTTGGCCGTTGCGCCGCTGCAAAAAGAACATAATCAAAGACACCGGGCAAAACAACAAACCGTGCTTGTATCACCATATAGGCGAATGCAAAGCTCCATGCTCCGGGGCTATAACTTGTGAGGAATACGGCAAAATGGTCGATGAAGCCGTCGAGTTTTTAAGCGGAAAGCATCAGCATATTTTAAAAGACCTAGAGCAAAAGATGCTCCAAGCCTCTGAAGATATGGAGTTTGAAAAAGCCGCAGAAATAAGAGATAAAATTATAGCGGTCAAACGCCTTGATGAAAAGCAGAGCATAGACTATTCATCGCAGGAGGATCAAGACGTTATAGCTTTGGCAAGAGCGCACGATGAGGCGCTTGTGCAGGTGTTTTTTGTTCGCGGAGGAAAGACAACAGGTCGGGAGCATTTTATGCTAAACGGTGCGGATTCTTTGTCCAGAGGCGAAATTATAACGGAATTTATAACCCAGTATTACAGCGGAACCCCGTATATACCGAAAGAGCTTATTGTGGAAGCGGATATTGAAGATAAAGCAGTTATAACGGAGTGGCTTTCAAAAAAGAGGGGCAGCAAAGTAGTCATAACAGCGCCGCAAAAAGGCGAAAAACTAAAAATGGTTGAGTTAGCAGGGAAAAACGCTTTAATAACATTTGAACAGTTCGGCGAACAGATAAAGCGAGAGAAAAAGAGAACCCGTGGGGCAGTTTTAGAAATAAAAGAAGCGCTGGGAATAAGCCGGGATATTATGCGCATAGAAGCTTATGACATTTCAAACATTCAGGGTTATGAATCTGTTGCATCCATGGTTGTTTTTGAAGAAGGAAAGCCAAAACGCAACGATTATCGTAAATTCAAAATCAAGGGCGTTGTCGGCGCAAATGATTACGCCAGCATGGAGGAGGTTTTATCTCGCCGTTTGTCGCATTATTTGAAAGAGAAGGATGAACTCGCTGCCTCTGGTCGTGATTTAAACGAAGGTAAATTTACAAAGCTGCCGGACGTTATTTTCATAGACGGCGGAAAGGGGCAGGTTTCCGTAGTGGAAAGCGTTCTTGAAAAAATGGATATCTCTATACCCGTTTGTGGCATGATTAAGGACGATAAGCATAACACAAGGGGCATTATTTATAATAATAATGAAATAATCCTTTCTCATTCCTCAGAAGGCTTCAAGCTATTAACAAGGATACAGGATGAGGTACACAGGTTTGCTATTGAATATCACAGAAAGCTTAGGGGGATAAATCAAGTAAAATCTGTGCTGGATGATATAGAAGGCATAGGAAGCGCAAGGCGCAAAGCGCTTTTGAGGCATTTCGGGTCTATTGCTGCTATTCGTGCAGCAGAGATCGAAGATTTAAAAAATGTTCCTTCAATGAATATAAAATCAGCGGAAGCTGTTTATAATTTCTTCAGAAAATAGTATAATAGAGTGAAATAGCTATTTCATCATAGGAATATATATTTGGTGCAACTGCGGAAGGGTGAATTTTATGGACTGAATTGAAAGCGTTGTTTATACATCGCCGCAAGGCATAGAGATTTTAACGGCTGCATTGATTGAATGCGGCATAAACGGTATTCAGATTCAAGACGATGAAGAAATAAAGAGATATATGGCCGAAAGGGAAACATATTGGGATTATGTTGATGATGAGCTTTTAAACAAACCATCTGATGAAACGCATATTATTTTTTATGTTCCTGCCGATTCTTATGGCAACGAAACTCTGCTTGGCGTTAAAAACCGGCTTGATCACTTAAAAACGCAGGATTATGGCGTTGATCTTGGCAGGCTTGATTTGCAGACTACAAGTGTTGATGACTATGAATGGCTAAATAATTGGAAAAAATACTTTAAGCCGTTTAGAGTTGGTGAAAATATTATAATAAACCCTGTTTGGGAGGAATATGACCCAAACCCCAATGATTTGGTGTTTAAAATAAACCCAGGCAACGTTTTTGGAACCGGTTTGCATCAAAGTACAAAGATGTGCATTGCTTCATTGGAGAAAACCGTAAAACCCGGTGACAAAATTGCCGATATAGGGTGCGGAAGTGGTATATTATGCGTTATAGCTCTTATGCTTGGTGCGGACTATGCTTATGCGTGCGACATTGAATCGCCAGCGCTGGCAGCGGTTAACGAAAATGCAGGATTAAACGGTATTGAAAAGCGCCGGTACGAAATTGAGATTGGAAATATTCTTTCAGATAACAAGATGCTTGAAAAATTGTGCTATTTGAAATTTGATGTTGTCGTTGCAAACATTGTTGCCGATGTAATAATTAGTCTTGCTCCTTTAGTGACGAAGTTTATTAAAAACGAAGGTGTTTTTATAGTTTCGGGCATAATAAAACAGAGGCAAGAAGATGTGTTAGCTGCTCTTTTTGAAAACGGTTTTTCGCTTTTAGAAACGTCTGTTATTGATGAATGGGTTTCTTTTACTCTAAAATTTGCACACTAGGGTGATTTTTTGGACAGATTTTTTAGTACGAATATTTTTCCCGATAGGGGAGAGATAATAATAAACGGTGAGGATGCTTTTCATATTGCTTCTGTTTTAAGAATGAGCAATGGTGACAACATAGTAGTTTGCGATGGCAAGATGAATGATTATGTTTGCGAGATATCAGCGCTTTCAAAAAGTCAGGTTACAGCAAGAATTATTTCCTCCACTAAAAACGTAGCAGAGCCCAAAACTAATATAACGCTTTTTCAGGCGCTGCCAAAGGCCGATAAAATGGATTTTATTATACAAAAAAGCGTAGAGCTTGGGGTCTGCCGTATTGTGCCTGTTTTAACAGAGTTTACTGTTTCAAGGCCGAAAGATACCAAAAGCATAGAGCATAAAATGAAAAGATTTAGAAAGATTTGTGAATCGGCCGCAAAGCAGTCGGGCAGAGGCATAATACCGGAAATAAGCGATATAGTTAGTTTTAAAGATGGTGTTTCTATTATAAAGCAGCTTTCCTTACCGATTGCCGCTTATGAAAGAGAACGTAAAAACAGTTTTAAGGACATTCTTCCGAATTTTAAAGGAAAGTCTTTGGGGATTTTTATAGGCCCGGAAGGCGGCTTTTCTGGTAACGAGGTTCAAGCGTTTATTGAAAACGACATTCATTGCGTTACTCTCGGACCAAGAATTTTGAGAACGGAAACAGCAGGTATTTGTGCCCTTTCTATCATTAATTATGAACTGGAGGAATATTCTCATGAAGACTAGTATTTTTATTGTAGATGATTCTGTTGTTGCTAGAAACATGCTTATCAATATCTTAAAGAGCGACAAAACTATTGAAGTTGTAGGAGAATCAGGAACGGGGCAGGGCGCTATAATTATGCTCGATGAGGTTAGCCCGGATATTATTATTTTAGAAGCCGATATAACCGGCGGGATGACTCTTTTAGATGTTATTAAAGAGATAAAAGGCATAAAGCCTGATATAAAAATTATTTTATCAACCACCGTTCGGGATACAAAAGTCGTTATCCCTATGAGCGAAGCGGGAGCGAATTATTTTATTCAAAAGCCTTTTAGAAAGGTCGAAGTAATGATGTCTATCAACTATGTTAGAAATATGCAGAATATTTCTGTTAATTAAGGATTGTTTTTATGGAAAGAGTTTATTTTGATAATGCAGCAACGACAAGGCCTTTGCCGATGGTTTTAAATAAGTTTATTAAAACAGCAGAAGATTCTTATGGAAATCCGTCATCTATGCATGATATGGGCTTAAAAGCGGAGCTTTTGATAAAAAAGGCGTCGAAGACTTTGGCCGGGATAATTAACTGCGGTTATGAAGAAATATTATATACATCCGGCGGTACGGAGAGTAATAATCTGGCTATTATCGGGCACTGCCAAGCTTTGAGACAAAAAAATATTATCACTACAGCCGTCGAGCATCCTTCGGTCTTGGAATGCTTTAAGCATCTGGAGAAAAACGGGTTTAATGTTACATATTTGCCAGTTGGTGAAAATGGCCTTATAGACCCAGAGCTTTTTAAAAACACTGTGACGGAAGAAACGGCATTTGTCAGCATTATGCATGTTAATAACGAAACGGGAGCTGTGCAGGATATAGAACACCTTGCGAGGATAGCAAAGCAAAAAAATCCAAGGCTTATTTTTCATTGCGATGCAGTTCAGTCGTTTTGCAAACACGATATAAACGTAAAAAAATGGGATGTTGATTTGCTAAGCATAAGCTCTCACAAGATACATGGTTTAAAGGGCAACGGAGCTTTATACATAAAAAAAGGGGTTCGAATAACCCCCCTTTTTTTTGGTGGTGGTCAGCAAAAAAACATACGCCCAGGAACGGAGAATTCGTTCGGTATAATGGCATTTTCCGATGCGGCGGAATATGCTTTTGCAAATATGAGACAAGCCTATGAGAAAGTAGGAGCAATAAAAGACTATATTATAAAAAACCTTGATGGAGTAATAATAAATAGCAGCAGGCAGGCCAGTAGCCCATATGTGCTTAATATAAGCGCAGTTGGCATAAAGGCTGAGGTGCTTTTGCATGCACTTGAGGAGCAGGGTATATATGTCTCGTCCGGTTCTGCATGTTCATCAAAGATCAAAGCTCATTCTATACTAAAGGCTTATGGAAAGCCGGACGAAATATCACAATCGGCCATTAGGCTCAGTTTCTCTTCGCTTAACACATTAGAAGAGGCGGAATACTTTGTAAAAACGGCTGATATGGTCATTTCGAGACTTAGAAAAACATTGCATTAAGAAGGTGAAATAAAATGAAAGACGTATTGCTTGTCCGATACGGCGAGATAGCTTTAAGAGGGGATAACAGAAAGCTTTATGAAAAAAAGCTAATTTATAATATAAGAAGGAATTTAAAACGATATAAAAACTTTTGGGTGCAAAAGGAACAAGGGCGTTTTTTGATAGAAACGGAAGAAAATCTTGATTATGACTATTTTGTTCCTAATATTGTAAATGTGTTTGGCGTTGTTGGTGTTTGCCCATGCATTAAGGCGGAAAACCAGGATATGGAGACGCTGAAGAAGATTGCTCTTATCCATATGCAGGCGCAATATGCCAACAAGGAGATTTCGTTTAAGGTTGTTACAAAGCGAGCCAATAAAAAATATCCACTCACGTCTAACGAAATTTCTGCGGAAATTGGAGGTTATATACTGGAGAACATGCCGAATTGTAAGGTGGATGTGCATAATCCTGATGTTAGGCTTGAAGTAGAGCTCAGAAACCATGCATACATATATTCCAACTTGATAAAAGGCTTTGGTGGTTTGCCGGTCGGTTCCAGCGGAAAGGCAACTTTGCTGATGTCCGGCGGTATTGACAGCCCTGTTGCTGGTTTTTTAACGGCAAAGCGCGGCGTAGAGATAGAGGCTGTGTATTTTCACAGCCCTCCGTATACGTCATGCCGGGCTAAGGAAAAGGTCAAGGATTTGGCGGAAGCACTAGCTTTTTATACGGGAGGACTAAAGCTTCATATCGTAAATTTCACGAATATTCAGCTTGAGCTAAAGGAAAACGTATTGCCGCAACGGCTTACGATATTGATGAAAAGGACAATGCTCAAAATAGCGGAGCGTATAGCGAGGGAAAGCAGGTCTTTAGCTCTTATAACGGGCGACAGCGTTGGTCAGGTGGCAAGCCAAACGCTTGAGAGCATATATGCGATTGATTCGGCTGTTGAGTATCCTGTTTTGCGACCGCTTGTGGCGATGGATAAAAATGAAATCGTTGAGATTGCCAGAAAAATAGGCACGTTTGATATTTCTATACGGCCTTATGAGGATTGTTGCACTATTTTTGTTGCAGAGCATCCGGAAACAAAACCAAAACGCAACGTAATAGAAAATATAGAGTTTGGCGTTAAACGGCTTGAAGAGCTGATAGACGAGGCTCTTGCTGACGTTGAGGTCATTGAGTTTTAATTTCGTGAACAAACAAAAAACCGCGCTAATGCGCGGTACAGACTGTCGGCAATTCATTAAGCAATACGGACGCGCAATGCGCGCCCCTACAGAAATTCCGGTTTCACGCCATTTGTAGGGGCGGCCATTGGCCGTCCGTTAGAAATTTTAATATTTGTCAACATCGCGAACCGCGCATATGTGCGGTTTTTTCGTAAGGCTTAATCATTTTCAAACCCTATAGCTTCCCTAACTATATAAATCGGGCGGCCCTTTATCTCATCAAACATCCTTCCCATATATTCCCCAACGACACCAAGCATCAAAAGCACAATCCCCTGTATAATAAGTATTGCTGAAAGACCAACGCACCACAAGGAAAAGGCTTTCCCTGTTACTAATGCCGCAACGATAACAAAAGCTAAATACAAGAGGCTCAAAATGCAAACCAATACACCAAGGGTTGTCGATATTTTTAAAGGTTTGTATGAAAAAGATGTTATGCCGTCTAATGCAAACTTTATCATTTTTTTTAGGGGATATTTTGTCTCTCCTGCAAAGCGCTCTTCACGGACATATTCAACAGCCCTCTGTTTAAAACCGACCCAGCTAACAAGCCCACGTACATACCGGTTGCGCTCGCCCAGGCTTTTCATAGCATCGCACACCTTTCTGTCAATAAGCCGAAAATCTCCGGTATCAACAGGTATATCCACATTCGTCATATTTTTTAATGTTCTATAATACATTTTTGCGGTAAATTTCTTAAAAAAAGTCTCTCCCTTGCGTTTTAAGCGCTTGCCGTAAACAACATCATATCCATTTTTCCATTCCTTTATCATTTCCAAAATAACCTCAGGCGGGTCTTGCAAATCCGCATCTATAACAACAATTGCATCACCTCTGGCATAATCCATGCCGGCAGTTATCGCAGGCTGATGCCCGAAGTTTCTGGAGAAGTTTATGAATTTCACATGCTTGTCCACCTTGCAAAGTTTTGCTAGTATATCAGGCGATTTATCACGGCTTCCGTCGTTTATGAAAATAAGCTCATAATCCTCGGTTGTCTTTTGCATGACTTCAGTAAGTCTTTTATAGGACTCCTCTATGACAAGCTCCTCGTTATAAACGGGGATAACTATAGAATATATCGGCTTCATAAAAAGCACTCCATTCTTATTTGGTTTATTACTTATGAAACAAGTTGCCAATACGGCGTAAAGAGCTTTAGAATACGCTGAACATACGGCAAATAAACGCCTGTTCCCGTGAGCACAGGATAATACATTATAAAGAGCGCAACTACAGCGCATAAATAAATAACTGCGGGCTTTATCCTGTATTTTACCGATAAATCCTTAAACATATACGTAAGAAGCAAAACAAGAAACGGAACGCACGGAAAATAGTGATAAATATACGTTGTTCTTGTAACTGGTATCCAAAATACAAGCTGCGCAAAATAACCAATAATAAGGAACGATGGGATATACTTCTTCCGTTGGTATAGCTGGACAACGCAATATGCAACAATCGCCAGAACAGTAATAAGTATGGCGACATTACCGATTATAAACTGCGCGGCAAATCCGATAACAATAACGGCAAACAGCTTTGCTCCTGATGCCAAATTATTAAACAAATCCTTAACGGTATACCCCAAGGCCACCAGACCACCTATCCAAACAGCCGGGTTTCCAAAGGAGCTTATTCCTGCTCTTATTGTTTCTGAATAATAGTTTGAATAATAATATATTGGCTTAATAATAATCGTCCAAGACCACCACGGAGATGAATAAGGATGCGTCGAAACAAGCATCGAATGGTAGTCAAACATATTTATTTGGGCTTGAACAATAGATGCCAAAAAGTTTCCTACGATATTGTCAGGGAAAAGCATATTAAGCCCAGGGTTGTTCGTTAAAAACGGTATTGCTTCCCTGTTGGGATAAAGGCTATCCGTTAGATAATACGGTATATAGCTTACGCAATAAATAATAGCAGGAATAATAATAAAGAAAACCAAACAGCATAAAAGAGTTATGCCTATATATTTCGGGAATTTGGAAACATCCGCTTCTATATCGTGCTTTGGAGCGTTCATATACTCATAAAACCGCCGGAATATAACGATGAAGAATATCACAGCAAGCCCTGCTGCGGCATAAACGCCGGGCCACTTACAAGCAATGCCAAGACCCATACAAAGCCCGGACATAAACAGCGGCCAAAGCGTTTTTCTAAATGGCGTGTCATAAAAGCTCATACGCCAATACTTATACATATAATAAAACATAGCGATAACAAAAAACGTTATATAAGTATCAATTGTGGCAAGGCGGGTTTGGGCATAGTGCATGAAATCGAAGGCAAAAATAGTTGTTGCAAAAAATGCCCAAAACGTGCCCTTAAACATACGTTTTGCAAAAATAAATATGAGCGGGAGCATTAAAACTCCGAATAGCGTTCCCGCAAATCTCCATCCAAATGGCGTCATACCAAATATTGATATACCGAAGGAAATTATGACCTTGCCAAGTGGGGGATGAGTATTTTCGTATACAGGAAGCTTGTTTATATATTCATAAGCCGTTCTTGCATGGTATATCTCATCAAAATACGTTCCGCTCATGTATTCATTTGTTTCGGTTTTATCTGGAAAGTTAATGGGAATAAATTCCTGCTCGTCAAAAAGCTCCGCAGAGTTGCTGCTTGCAACAGATATTAGCTTGCCTTTATTATCCTCAAAGCCCATTTCCACAAATGAAAGATCATCTGCTTCCGTTTCCAGCTTAATATATCTTGCGGTACTACCTATATCAACGTTTGACCATGAGAAAACGGATTTTGTTGTTACGTCTGCCTTTTGTGACCAGTTTTCACCATCGTCTGACGTGGAAATAGTAAACACTTTGTCCGGCTGGACGCCTAAAAACCAATGGGCTTTTTTAATGTGATTAACCTGCCCCAAATCAACAATAACCTCTTTCGTTTCTGAGGAAACCCATATAGATTGCGGCCCAGACGTATTCCCCAAATTTGCAAACGCAACTACAGCGTAAACAATAGTGACTACCAGCATTGATAAATAATCCTTCTTGCGCATTCTGGCGGGTTCTTCTGATTTTTGAATCTCAAATGCCGGAGGGATTGGTTCGGGTTGTTGGGTTTCATCCAAAGATTCAGTTTTTTCGGGCTGCTCTATTGTCTCGGCGGATATTTGATTATTATCGCTAGAATCAGAACCCTTTTTCTCGATTTCTACAAGCGGAATCCACGTATTCGCATTGGAAGAATCGCCAAATTGAGAAGATAAAATATCGTCTTCATCTAATCCAAATTTATGTTTTGGATAAACCTTGAAGGCTAAAACAACCATAAGAGCAGCGACAGCCAAAGTCATAAATGAGAATATCGGCATCGTAACGTTACTGAAAACCCAGTCCTCAGCGGTTAAAGTAATACGGAGAACATCAACGCAGTTTGCAAATACAACAAACGATGCGGCAAAAAAAGTATATAATATCCGTTTATCCATTTTGTATATATACGCCATAAGCAAAAGCGCAATAACGGGAAAAGCATAGCGCTCATGCATTTTTATCGAAAATGCAAACGTCAGCATATTTATTATCGCTGCAATGAAAAAATAGTTGGATTTTATACGAGAGCGGGAAAGCATATATAAACTGAATATAACAATCAGAACAAGAATAATGTTTCCCCATGTTGTTAGCGCAATGCCGAGGAATGTGTTATCGGCGCTATACCAGTTTAGCCCCAATAATGCGTAAAGGTTATATGCGTTTACAGATGCGTAGTTATAGGAGCTCAGAGTGTCGATATATTGCTGTATGATAGGCATAAGATTAAACCCTGCGCCTTTCGTATCAGCGAAGGGCAGTATAAGAAAGAAAGCGAAACAGGCACACAACAAAAAATATCTTATATACGTTAGTAGAAGCTTAAAAAACGGCTTTCCTGCAACCAAAAATTCACTAATCTTAAAGAATCGCTTTTTTTGATCAATAATATAATTATACATACCGATGGTTTCTTCTTTTAAGTTCATAAAGAAAACAAAAATATAGAGGGGTGAAAACATAAAGGATTGCGGCTTTATCAACACGCATAAAACGAAAACAAGAGAGCTTTGCAACAATTTTTTCTCAATAATAAAATAAATGGCCATTATTATCGTAAGCGTATGTATAGAGTCAACCTGGCCCCAAACAGATGCGTTAAACAATACTAAAGGATTTAATATATAAAACAAGCTTAATGCTATGGATTTTGTTTCGGTTGTTTTTTTTCTTGCCACTGCATAAATAAAAACACCGGTAATAATATTCGCCATAATAGCCGGAAGCTTTAACAGCAGAACATAGTTATATGATATTGAAAAGCTTTCAAACAAAGCGCGGATAGCGCCAATGGCATATAACACATACATGTATCCCGGAGGATAATCCGTAAAAGCTGGAGACGTATAAAACTTTGAAAAGCCATCAGAATAGAGCATCCTAGACCATGCATTAAAACAGCCTATATCTGTGGGGTGCCCTTCGCTGACAAACGTTGCTATAATAGAGATAAACATGCCGACAAGAATAACAATAGATATATTGCTTTGAAAAATCTCGTAAATACTTTTCTTTAATACAACACATGCAACAAGATAAATAATAGATATAAGCAATAGCAGAAAAAGTAATGACATTGTAATATCCCCTTTTGTAATTATTTCCATAATAATATATCACAAAAGCATAGTTCTTACAATCAGGTAATTAAGTTAAAAGAAAAAAACATCCCTTGAATCAAAAATTCAAAGGGATGCTGATATTTATTTTAATATAATTATTTCAGGCTGCCGACAATTAATATAGCAATACGGACGCGCAATGCGCACCCCTACAGAAATTCCGATTTTATGCCATTTGTAGGGGCGGCCATTGGCCGTCCGTTAGAAATTTTAGTATTTGTCGACATCGTGTAATATCTATTCTAATATAATTATTTTAATATACTTTAACAACCTTAAACTTAGAGCCATCTTTAACCATGCTATAGTTTTGATTTGCATGGGCATATGCAGAGTCATAAGTCGTGTCCACAACCACCCATTTGTTGTCCATATAGATTTCGTTCCATGCGTGATATTCCTTTATTTCCGGTGCATATCCCATAACAAGCTTAACAGGGATTCCTTGGCTTCTTAAAACCGATGCCATCATAACGGAATAATCATAACATATAGCCTTTTTTGAATCATAAATAGCATCAATAACAGGAACATAATCAGCCGGAGGATTTTTTGCCTTTTCAGTATCGTAAACGTATTTTGTAACCACGTCTTCATATGTGGTTGTTATTTTATCGTTTTTGGTGGTTTTTGATTTCAGCAGCTCGTTATATCCCTTTATTGCCTTCATATCAGCCGCATAGTTGACTATAGGGGAGGTCACCAAAAACATATCGTTGGGTGAGGTTATTGTCGCACTAAATTTGTCCTGAGCAATAACCCTGTAAGAATTACCACTTACGTTTTCAAGCAACTTGACAGAATATTCACCATTTCCTAGCTGCAACGGGATGCTGATTTGTTTGTTTGTGTTAATAATGTATTGATACTTATTTGTATTTCCCGCCATTTCAACAGTTAGCCTTATTTTTTTGGTAAGACCGCCGTCATATGTTACGCCCAAAATGCCTTTAGATGTATTGGATTTATCAAAAGAGGGTTGGGCAAAAGCGACAACGCTCATAAGACAGCATGTTAAAAAAAACATAACAAAAAATGCAACTTTTTTCATAAATATCCCCCCAAACACATTTTCTTCTCTTTTTTCTGTTCTCTTTTTTCTGTTCTCTTTTTTTCCTCTTTAACTAATTTACAGGAACGACGCTTCCGTCCCATAGCTCTTCTTCCTGTTGATCATACTCAAAAGGCGAGCTTCTCTCATTCCATCTCTCTATAAACAAACGAGGTTTTTGCTCTTTTTCAAAGGAATAACCTTTGGGCAAAGGACTATCCAAATCATAACTAAAGCTGTAGACCAACGGATTTACGGTAAAGGATATGTTAAGGCTTGTACGCTCATTCTCTGAGGACAATAATACAGTATCCACCGCAATGTCCGTCACACTCGTTTCGTTATTATTATCGTCAAAAAACGGCATAACGATTATACCTAAATATTCATTTTTTAAATCAGATAAATTTTTGTTAGCCTGATAGAAATACAGGCGGTTAAGAATAAAATCTCCATAAGATGCTTTGTCTTGCGATTTTTCAAAACCGGATACGATTTCATTTTGCAAAACATCCGGTAGGCCGTCATATTGCTGCTTTAAATAGCCTTCACCCGCGATATATTCTGTGGCAAAAGTTTCCGCCTGAGCAAGCGCATAATCGACATCGCAAATGAACTGTTCGCCATATGCATCTAGATTATAGAACACTTTGTTGGAACTAACTGCTTTTTTTGCCATCCCTATATTCACATTGGAAGAAACCAGCGAAAATGCGCCCAGCGTCACAAGAATAATCATCATAAAGACGACAAGAACAGACGACGCTCCATCTTCGTTATTTAATTTTTGTAAACGTTCTATAAAACAAGCTTTCGCTTTCAAAAGCGTTCACCTACTTTTTTATACGATTAATAAACATATGATGTTTCTGTATTTTTTATTTAATCCGCAAAGAAATATTTGGAAGCGTTATATAAAGCCAATTCTCTCTTTTCCAGAGTTTGCTCCAAATCAAAGCCTTGCGCTGTTATTTCGATGAAATTCCCCGCACTTTGATATTTTTTTATGGGCGCATCATTTGATAATGAATATGCGGTTAACAACGTTTGTTCAGCATTTGGTATAGTTTTTTCTGTCATTGAAAGCTTAATGGCAAAACGCGCATCATTTGGATATTGCTCGCCTTCATTATCAAAGTTGTAACGGGTTTGAGTGTAGTTAGTTGAGTCGATTAATTCCCACTCGGCGTTATACCAATAATAGAAAGCATTTTCATTTCCCGGAGAAAAGCCAGGGCCTAAAAGATCGTTGTCAAACAGATCATCATAGCTTTTTAAAGACTTTAATGTTTCTATCATGCATAAGGCTTCGGACGAAGCTTTATCAATGTTTTGGGCTTTGGTGTTCGCGTTTGAAGAAACCATAAACATTTGCAGAATAAATCCACTCATTAAGGCCAAAGCGGCTATGGAAATCAATGTTTCGGTCAATGTAAAGCCGTTGTTATTTTTAAAAAGTTTTTTAAACATTTCAAAGCCTCCGATTATATTTAACGGTAATGTTTCTATGGCTCTTAATAGCTGGAGGATCTTAAATACGAAATAGCAGAAAGATCCTTTATATCGTTTCCGTATTTATATGATATTGTATTTGTTATACATTTTTTTTCTTCGTCAAAATCAACGGTATAGCTCAAATCCTCGTTTCCCAGTATTAGAATGCTATAATCAACGGAAGGCAGTTCGCCTGGAAGACCAAGGAATTCGTATATCCCGTTGTCGTGATAGAATATCCATATGTCATAAGGGTTTTCAGCTGTTTCGTTTCTTATGAGAATGGAGTCCTGGCCCGTTTCTGGGTTTTCCACGACGTTTACGGCTCCGACGGCATCATTTTGCCTTATTTTGACATCAACATATGAAAGGGCAATTCTTGCATCTATTTGAGTATCTTTATTTGCCAGAAGCTTTTGCTGTGCGTTACTGCTGGAATAGATGATTGTAAAAATAGTAAAGCCGAACAAAATCAAAAGCATCATGACCATAGTCAGCTCTATAAGAGAATTGCCTTGTGTATTGTTAAATTTGCCACCCAATCTTTAACACCACCTGTCTTAGTCCTTTGAAATAACCTGTATTTCCGGCATGATATTGTCGGCGTAAACGCTGTAATAATAAAAGTATGCATCCTCGTTTAAGGTTATCTGGTAATTATCGGCCAAATAATAAATATCAGGAGGATAAGAGCCTTCCAGAGCATAGCATTGCAACGCAGCTTTTTGTATTATTTTTATTATGTTTTCCGTGGTGCGCTCATCAATGCCTTTATTATATGAAAGCATAGAAACAAACGTTGTCGCCACGATGAAAGCAATGAGCAACGTAGCCGTAATAACGCTGAAAAGCTTTAGATCTATAGCGCGCTTCATTACGCTTCACCCCTTTTATAAAAACTATGCATATCAGCCGATGTTGTTCATAATGCTTATCATCGGAAGCATTACGGAAACAAGGATAATACCTACGATTATTGACAATATGATGATTAACAGCGGCTCTATCATAACAGTAAAGCTGTTAAGAGATTCATCAACCTCATCATCAAAGATACCGGTGGTTCTGGCCAGCATTTCATCCAGATTTCCAGTGATCTGGCCTATATTAATCATTTTTAAAAACAGAGGCGGAAAGATTTTTATTTTGGAAAGAGATTCTGTAACGTCTTCGCCATTCTTTATTTGTTTAACGCTTTCTACAAACTGTTTTTGTATATAACTGTTGTCGATAAGAGGAACAACATCATCCAAGGCGTTTAAAAGATGAACGCCGCTTTTTAATAATATAGAAAGGCTTCTAGCGAGCCTTGCGGTTATAACACGAGAGTTAATATATTTGCTAAAAGGCAAAGACACCTTCATGCGGTCAAAAAATGCGCTTCCGCTAGTTGTCTTGGAATAATATATAGCAGCAATAATAAGAAGAACAATGGCTACACCAATATAAGGCAAATAAACCTGCAAAAATGTACTGACAGATAATATAGCTTTCGTAACCTCGGGTATATCCCCACCCATTTTATATAATGTTTCCTGAAACATAGGCAGAACCTGAATTATTAAAAAGAGCACGATAGCAGACATAAGAACAGTCAATACGGCAGGATAAGCAACAGCCGAGCGTATCTTTTTCCTTATTTTAGCTTCTTTTTCATAATAATCCGCTAGGTCTGAGAATATACTGTCCAACGTTCCGCTTGTTTCGCCTATAGCAACCATAGAAACCAAATACGAATTAAATATATTGGGATACATTCCTATTGCTTCCGCAAATGGTATGCCGTTAGACATATGTGTATGGATTTCGGACAGAGCTATTTTTAGCTGTTTATTTTCTGTTTGCCCTGCAAGAAAAACAATGCCTTCTAAAAGAGCTATTTGGGAAGTGTATATAACGGATATCTGGCGGCAAAAAACATGAAGTTCATGCGCAGGAACGTTTTTATATGGGTTTGATACATAGCGCGTTGCGCTTTTATAAACCACTATATTTAATAAACTATCGGATTCCAAATGCTGTTTTACGGCATCTTCCGAAGCAAGGTTAAGCGCTCCGTAAATCTTTCTGCCCTCTGTATTAATAGCGGTATACGTATATGTTGACAAAAGAATTACCTCCTATTAAGAAACTGTGTTAAAAGCTGCTGATCCTGCGCAAGAAGCATCGCATTCTCCATTGAAATAACGCCTTGAGAACATAGCTCTGCAAGGTTGGCTTCGAGCAGCTTCATGCCCTGTGTTTGACCTGTTTGCATAATATTATTAATTTGATAGTGTTTGCCCTCACGAATGAGGTTTCGTATCGCGGGATTAACGAACATAACCTCGCTTGCCACAACAAGCCCAGACCTATCCGATCTAGGGATAAGCTGCTGTGAGACAACGCCTTCCAAAACAGTTGCCAATTGGCTTCGGATTTGATTTTGCTGCGCGGGAGGAAAAGCATCTATAATACGATCAATACTTTTTGCCGCACCGACAGTATGAAGCGTGGATAAAACCAAATGCCCTGTTTCCGCAGCGGTCAACGCAATGGATATAGTTTCAGGATCGCGCATTTCTCCAACCATTATAACGTCTGGATCCTCCCGAAGCGCAGAGCGCAAAGCTTGGGCGAATGTATCCGCATCTTCCCCTATTTCCCTTTGGGTCACAAGGCTTTTTTTATGCTTATGCAAATATTCAATGGGGTCTTCAATAGTTATAACATGATAATTATATGTTTCATTAATTATATTCAGAAGACTTGCAAGCGTTGTCGATTTACCGCTGCCTGTTGCGCCTGTAGCGAGGAAAAGCCCTTTTGTTTTCGTAACAAACGTTTCTATTACATCGGGCAGCCCCAAATCTTTAAAAGGCGGTATATCAAAGGGCAGGGTTCTTATGGCTATAGCATATGTGCCTCTTTGGGAATAAATATTTGCCCTAAAGCGCCCAAGACCGGATTTGGAAAACGAAAAATCAAGCACTCGGTCTCTCTCCAGCCTTGCTTTCTTTTTATCGTCAAGCAGCGAATTGATAATATCGGTTATATCATTATTCGAAACATTTAACGATTCCTCGATAGCGATAAGCTTTCCGTCCACCCTCACAAGGGGGCGGCTGGCAACGCAAAGATGCAAGTCTGTAGCTTTCCTACTGTGTGCATAAGCAAGCATATATTCTAAGTAATTAACTCCGGGTTCCATTATT
Source organism: uncultured Defluviitaleaceae bacterium (assembly GCA_964449985.1). Classification (GTDB taxonomy): domain Bacteria; phylum Bacillota; class Clostridia; order Lachnospirales; family WRAX01; genus CAYVCG01. The sequence continues at coordinate 7,872 of CAYVCG010000022.1, read as the reverse complement.
CATGTCCTTTCTGGGCATTATTTAAAATATTATTGAAGCTCTGGGGTTGAGCTAATGAATGATTCTTTTGCTTTTTTAAGTATTTCTTTGTATGAATTATCAATAGTTATTTTATTTGATATAATTTTATAACCCCCTATATAATCGTCATATCCTTCCAGAACGGTTATATTTTCATTCTCCTCAAGCTGTTTTGAATAGACCATATCTCTGGGGCATAAATAAACGTTTATTGGCTCGTTTAAAAGCTCTGCGTCTTTTTTTATACCGCACAGCAGAGAAGTCGAGTATTCCTCGGTTTCTATGTAATTTACAAATTTTATAATTATTTTTTCAAAGAAGTCGTCTATAAGGGCGTTTCTTAAATCCAAATAGGATTGTTTATATTCAGAAATAGCCGTTTCTATAGCATTATCCTTTAGTTTTTCAGATGAGTCCCGTTCCTCGTTAATGACGTTTTGAGCTGTTTTTATTAATTTATCAGCAAATTCAACACATGATGTTTTTCCTTTTTCATCCAATCTTTCAAACACACTTAAAAGCTGCTGGCATTGGCCTTCTTTAATATTCAAAAGAGTTTTAAAATCATCGCTAACGTCCATATCGAAATCACCTTTCGGATTTATAATAAATCAATAATGTTGAGCAAACGCAAATTTTGTCGAAATTACATTAATTCAGCTGTTGCCTTAAACTCTGTTTTCAATAACGCTTTGAAAAACATCTGATTCCCATTTAGCGCGATTGTCACTAAACAGCTTTTCAAGGCGCGAAAAATCATGCTGAGACTGTATCTGCAGTTCGTAAAGCAAACTATTAATTTCTTCATGGGCCGCATTCTTAATAGCTTTTATCTCTTTCTTTGTCTGCTTTGATACATGCTCCTCTATCATTGAAAAAGCAGCATCAAGCTCAGGCTTGTTGTTTGTTAAGTTGTTAAGAGCGTCGGTTGTGGTTGTAAAATTGTCCATTAATCATTACCCCCTAAAATTGCGTCCATAGCTTCTTTTGATTTTATTGGTTTCATTATGTTAAATTCGGCTGCGTTTTGAATAGGATCAAAGCGGCAAATCGCTTTATAATCACAATATGCACAGGCCGAAATGTTCCCGTATTTAAAAGGTTTGGCAGAGATTTCGCCGGTTAGTATTTCCCTTCCTGCTGATATGGATTTTTCGCGGACGAAGCCCATAAGCTTTTGGAAATCCTCCATTGTTAATGCAGATGAATATTCTGCCAGAGGTCTTTCCTCCAAAGGGAGTTTTTTGTATACCCCGCTTGACTTTATACCAACAGGGATAATATTTGATCTAGAATCAAATGTGGTGTCAATATTTTTTATTATGCCAATATCGTTTACGACAACGCCTGTCATCTTAAACATCTTTAATAAGGCTGTAGCCGGTGTATCAGCTTTACTCACCTTTTCAAAATCAATAATAGGGTTGTCCAATTTAAAATACAAAACGGCGGCAGGATAAATATTTTCTGTTTTAGCCAGCTGTTTATATTTTGTTATAAAGGCATCCAAATACACTATGAGTTGCAATTGTAAACCGTAAAACACTTCGGGAAAACTGAAAGCAGTTGTGCCGGATTTATAGTCTATTATCTTTATGTATTCACTGTCGTTAATTTTAAGGCGATCTATCCTGTCTATACGGCCTTCAAGCAGCATTTTAACGTTGTCGCTAAGCGGTATTTCAATCGCTCCAAGGTTTAAATCAGAGGGATCCTTCTGGTTGCCTGAGAAAACGGCTTCTGAAAATCCAAAATCAAATCCACCGCTTTTCATATGGCTTATGATGGCCGAAATAGAGCTTACAGCAATGTTCTTGGCTCTTTGCGCAAAGAATCTGTGCTGTGGCGAAACGGCAAATATATGATTTTTTTCTTTGCAAAGCGCATTATCAACGGCTTGTAATGCAAGCGTGGCGGTCTCTTTATCATCCATATCGCGCCAATTGACACCGTCTATTACATTAGCAGAAAATTCTTCCAGTATATCATGCAATAGATTTCCAACATCTATGCCTTCAATATTATAGAGCCTTCGCTTTTGCGCTTTTAGGTTATACTGCGCAAAGTATGAGAAAGGGCATTTGATATATCTTTCCAGCCTTGAGACACTTGATTTTATAATTCTGCCATAAAGTTTATCGACAGATTCAGTCTTTAATTTTAATTCACAATCAGCGTAATGTAAATTGTTTAGTATATTTTTTAATTTTTCATAGTATTTTGTATCCGAAAGGGCAGAGTATATATCTTTATAAACATCTGGTATTTCCGCATTTTCAATAAATGAAGGTATAGCGGAAACAAGAGAGGCATAAGCAAATTCCGCCGATATATCGGGTTCGGTTGCGCCGTTTACGTTTTGCTCGGAAAGAGCTGAAAAAATGCTTTTAACTCTTTTGATAACAGGGGAGGGGAGAAATGATTTTCCATCCAGCCCACCCAAATAATAGCTTAAATAAAGAAATTCCCGAGGCTTTAAAAAAGCTGTATCTATAAGGAAATACTCACCGTATGACTTTATAAAGCCGCTCGGCATAAGCTCAACACTATGGTTTTTTTCTAAATAAGAGCGCTCATCGTCATTAAACAAGCCTGTTTCCTTAAAAGGCGAGGGCAATGCCGATTCAGTCGCACCGATAATGAACAAAGCCTTAATTTCCGGGATTCTAGAACGTCTTAAGTCTCCCACGATAATTTGGTCTAAAGACGGCGGAATAACCCCCAGGCTCATTTGTGATAGCCCTGCATCAAATATTTTGGTGTATTCCTCAGCAGTCATTATGGTATTGCCAAGGATTTCTGTCATTTTTTCAAGTATTGTTATTAACTTTCCCCAGATTTGGGAATATTCCTTTGCCAGACGCAAATTTCCTGTGTTTATTAGGTGTGTTTCGCGGGCTGTTATTATCTGCTCTAAGTTTAGCTTTTGCAGAAATTTATATAGTGTTTTTGAGATAAAGCTGGATGTATATTTTTTGCGAGGTTTTATAATATCTGTTATCGGTTTTAGCATATTAATGACTTTTTCACGTAGGCTGTTTATTTTATCGCGTTCAAAAGCCTCATAAGAACTGTCAAATCCATATTCCCAATCCGCGAACCACTTTTTGCCTTTTATACCGTTTAAGAGAACATAATTTTCAATAAGATCTATATCATTAACATCCATATCAGTCAGATTGGTTTTTAAAAACCTAAATACGTTTTCATACGGCCAGTTTTCTGTTATTATGCCAAAACATGCCCGTATCAGTTCGATAAGCGGATGAGAAATAATTTCTGTTTTTGTATCAATAAATAATGGTATGCTATGTTTTTCGAAAACGGATTTTATTATTTGTTTATGTTCGTCTAGAGAACACGATAAAATACCGATTTCATTATACCTGTATTTTCTTTCATGCACAAGCCGGATAATTTCGGAAGCGACATATTCTGTTTCTGCATACATATTGCTGGCGGATATAAGCTTAATATGGTTTGTTTTGCCGACAAATTGCCGGGGAAATTTTTTTAGAAAGTTATCGCCCAAATGCTTAATTTCGGGAGAAGCCGAAAGCCTGTGGATTTCATGAAGCTCAATTGGCTCTTCCAGATCTATAATATTTTCTGCAACAGTTTCGTTAAGCTTATTAAACGTCTTTTTAACATCGTAATAATAATCAACACTATCCCTTGTATCCTTTAGCAGTTCAACAGAATCTATAGGAAGCGTTACTGTAACCCGTTCGCATGTTTTCAGCAAACGTTCTATAACATTATATTCCTGCGGAGTAAACCCGTCGAAACCATCTATCCATATGTTCGCTTTAGAAAGCAGGCGAGAGCTTTCGACCTTTTGCGCCAGCAAATCAAGGGCCTCGTCTGCTGATATATAGTTTTTTTCCTGATACTCATGATAACGGCACAGGATTTTATATAAATCAGAAAGCTTTAGCCTAAGCGGCTCGTTATCTGTTATGGTATCAAACGTTTGTTTTAGTATTTCAGCTGTCATGTTATATTTGTATAGCTCAGTAACGGTTTCGCATAGCTGTTCCATAAAGCCCTGCTTTTCTACAGCGGAAGGCAAAAAGAAAGCCAGCTCACCCTTTAATTCATTGACAATTTTACGCAGTAACATACTCTTCCCGATGTCTTCAAGAATTTTTTTGTCACACCGGCCGGTCTCGCTGAAAACACGATATGCCAGCCTTTCAAAGCTTAAAACTTGAGCCTGCATGATCGCATAATTTTTTGATTTTTTAACAAGTTCTTTTTCGGACTGCAATGTGAATTGCTCTGGGACTATATATATAAGGTTTTTGCCCGGTTCGTTAGCCTGCATGGCAAGTATTTCATTAAAGCAGACAAATGTTTTGCCTGTTCCTGGTGTTCCTAATATATATCTCAGGCTCACTTTCGGTTCACATCCAATCAATAAAAATCTTTTTTAATAGGTCTCGTCATATTTTTACTGCATGGGTAATAAAATGTAACATGCGTAATTTGTGCCAGGTTTATTTAACCGGTATTAATAGAAGGAGGAGTATTTTAAACAATGGGCGGAACAAAAATAATGGTATTTCAGCTTAAAGAACTTATCAAAACAGGAATATTTGTTTTAATAGGGCTAATATTAATCATTGCACTGATTGTGTTTATTTTGCCTAAAAATACAAATGATTCGGCGTTTAACGGTTATGCCCCGGGGTCTTATGCCGCGCAAATAATATTACATAGCAAACCAGTCGAAGTGGTTGTTACAGTATCCGATAAGGAAATAACAAACATAGAGTTATTAAACATGAAATCGGATCAAGAAGCATTTTATCCATTATTTAAGCCAACGCTTAAAGAGCTTTCAAAGCAGGTAATCAAATACCAGACAACAAAAATAACGACGTCTACCGAAACCGCCGTAACTAGCAAAATATTATTAAATGCCATAGATGCGGCGTTAAAACAGGCTGAAGTTCAAACAGCAAACACAATGTAATGAAATTCTTAACCCCACTAAAAAGTCCGCTTTTAGTGGGGTTAGTAATATCTTTTAATAATATCTTTTAATAATTTCTTTTAATAATTTATTAATATAGCGGGTATTTTACGCCCAGCTTCTTTACGCGTTCTATTCCTTCTGCTTTAAATCCATCAAAGTTTTTAACGGTATTGCTGATAATATCAGCGATTTCAACCATATCCTCTTCCTTTAAGCCCCTTGTCGTAACTGCCGGGGTTCCCAAACGGATGCCGCTCGTTACAAACGGGCTTTGTGGGTCAAACGGAACGGTGTTTTTATTGCAAGTAACGCCGATTTCATCCAGCTTCTTTTCAACTTCCTTACCAGTAAGCCCCATATTTTGAAGGTCAACAAGCATAAGGTGATTGTCTGTTCCGCCGGAAACGATGTTAAATCCTCTTTCTATTAAAGCGTTTGACAATGCCTTGGCATTTTTAACTACCTGATCAATATACGTATTAAAATCACCGCTCAACGCTTCTTTTAAAGCAACTGCCTTTGCAGCGATAACGTGCATAAGCGGGCCGCCCTGAATACCCGGGAAAACAGCTTTGTCAATTATCTTTGCATATTTTTCAGCACACAAGATCATACCGCCACGAGGGCCTCTCAATGTTTTGTGTGTAGTAGTCGTAACAAAATCTGCATACGGAACCGGGTTCGGGTGATGCCCGGTAGCAACGAGGCCGGCGATATGCGCCATATCAACCATCAAATAAGCTCCCACTTCTTTGGCAATATCTGAGAATTTTTCAAAATCTATTGTTCTGGAATATGCGCTTGCGCCGGCAATAATGATTTTCGGCTTGGTTTCTTGCGCTATTTTTTTTAATTCATCATAATCAATAAAACCTGTTTCATCAACACCGTAAGGCACAATATTAAAATATTTTCCTGATATATTAACGGGGCTTCCGTGGGTAAGGTGGCCGCCGTGGGAAAGATTCATGCCCAAAACGGTATCGCCGGGGTTAAGCACGGCAAAGAATACGGCCATGTTAGCTTGCGCCCCGGAATGTGGCTGAACATTGGCATGTTCTGCACCGAAAAGCTTTTTCGCGCGTTCAATAGCGAGATTTTCAGCTATATCCACCATTTCGCACCCGCCATAATATCTTTTGGACGGATAGCCTTCTGCGTATTTGTTAGTCAATGGGCTGCCCATCGCTGCCATAACTGCCTTGGAAACAAAGTTTTCTGAAGCGATAAGCTCTATATTATTCCTTTGCCTTTTAAGCTCAAGTTCGATAGCCTCCGCCAGTTCCATATCAATACTTTTGACTTCATTCAAATCATACATTTTATAATGCACCTCCACTCGGGTTATTATAACATACAAGTTTGTGTTATGTAAACGCTGATTTAATGTAATTTTGTCAAATTTATTTATTAAAGTATTATATATGGGGATAATAAATTAAAAGTAATTTGTATTGCGGTTTTCATTCATATGTATTTCTTTTTTTTCTAAATTTTGATAAAATAGGAATTGGTTCATGGAAACTAAAAATCTCTTACAACCAATCGTTTATATTTTAAGGAGGACATAATATGAAGGTTATAGTGGTAGGATGCACTCATGCGGGAACTGCAGCTGCTTCCAATATTGCCAAGCTTTATAAAGATGCAGAGATCACAGTTTATGAAAGAAATGACAACGTTTCGTTTCTATCTTGCGGCATTGCATTATATGTGGGCGGTGTTGTAAAAGATGCCGGGGGTTTGTTTTATAGCTCGCCGGAAAAGCTTGCAGAGTTGGGCATAAAAACAAACATGCGTCATGACGTTATTGGCATAGACGTTAAGAAAAAAGAATTAACCGTTCGTAATCTGAAAAACGGTGAAGAGTTTACGGATAACTATGATAAGCTCGTTATTACAACGGGTTCTTGGCCGATTGAGCCTAATATACTGGGTAAAGATCTTAGCAATATCGTATTATGCAAAAACTATGACCATGCTAAAATCATTATCGAAAAAGCCAATGATGCAAAAAAAGTAGCCATAGTTGGTGCGGGATATATTGGTGTGGAGCTTGTTGAGGCTTTTGCTGCTAACGGAAAGCAAGTTACATTAATCGATGCGGAAGACCGTATAATGAAGAAATATATGGATAAGGAATTTACTGACTTAGCCGAGAAGGAGTTTATAGACAGGGGCATCACTATGGCTCTGGAGCAAAAAGCGATTGAATTTGTTGGCGATGCAGAAGGCAACGTTTCAAAGGTTGTAACAGATAAAGGAGAATATGATGCTGATTTGGTTATACTTTGCATAGGTTTCAGGCCTAATACGGCATTATTCAAGGATTCTGTTGATATGATACCGGGCGGCGCAATCATAGTCGACGAGTATATGAGAACGAGCCATAAGGATGTTTTTGCTGCGGGAGACAGCGCTGCCATTATGTATAACCCTACAGGCAAGAGAGGTTATATCCCATTAGCAACTAACGCTGTAAGAATGGGAACGCTTGTAGCGTTAAACCTTGACAGCCCAAAAATCAAATATATGGGAACCCAATCCACATCGGGAATAAAGATATACGATTATAACTTCGCAGCGACAGGCCTAACGGATACAACCGCCAAAGAAGCAGGTATAGATGCAAAATCCATCACAGTCACAGATAACTACAGACCGGAGTTTATGCCGACGAATTGCAAGGTGACGTTAAAGCTCACATACGATATAAAGAGCCATGTGCTTTTAGGTGCGCAGTTATGCTCCGATTTGGACTTTACGCAGATGATAAACACATTAGCTGTTTGCGTGCAAAACAAAATGACTATTGAAGAAGTGGCGTTTGTTGACCAGTTCTTCCAACCGCATTTTAACAAACCGTGGAA
>CAYVCG010000021.1:0-31000 GCA_964449985.1 uncultured Defluviitaleaceae bacterium | reverse complement strand
TCGGTTCTTTGCACCATGTCGTTTATCTCGCTGACTAATTCATCCGCTTCCGCCTGAACCTTTGCCCTATCAGTGTCCGTGTTTGAACCGTTCGAAGCTTGCACTCCAAGCTCTCTAAGCCTTTGAACCATAGACTGAATTTCGCCCAAAGCGCCATCCGCCGTCTGCATTATAGAGACACCGTCTAAAACATTCCTTGTCGCGACTGTCATACCCTTTATCTGGCTAACAAGGCTGTTTGATATAGCTAGCCCGGCAGGATCATCCGCGACGCTGTTTATCCTCAAACCTGAGGAAAGCCTTTGCATTGATTTATCCGTTTCCTTATTTGTTTTAAAAAGATTAGTGACGATTTGAAGCGCAGGAATATTTGTGTTTATTACCATTTATTTTGCTCCTTTCGGTTAGTAATGTCTGTTTTATCAATAAACTCTATTATTTGAGAAATCATTTCATAAATCTCTTTTGGCAGATTTTCCATCCCTCATCCTCCTTATGCGGTTATATCATAGGAATAACCGGCTTTTATGCTTTTTTGTATTGGCAGAGCTGTGTCATTAACCTCTGTCACAAAATTTTTCTGCTGCTCAAGCTCAAATTCAAGATTAACGCCAGGAAGATGCTTTAATGCCTTATCAAGCTCATCACAGCTTTGTTTTAAAACGGATAAACCATGCTCATCGTCCGACGTTATTTTGATTCCTGTTTTATTATTACCGGCGTTTATAAGGATTTGAATGTTTCCTAAATTTTCTGTGTTGAGAGACATATATATCCTTTTATTTTCAACTTTTTCTAAATTCTCGTTTATAACATACATATTTAGCCCCGCTATTCTGTTTGTTAGGCTAACAGGTATATGTTGTTTGTCTTGCTTTTCTAATATTTCGGTCTGAAACTTTATTACGTTTTGTAAAGCGGTCAAACGCTCAATGGAAACCCTATCAGTCATACCATCTTTTATTTTTTCGATTTCTGATGATAATGAAGCAGTTGTGTTTATCCCCTTTTTAAACTTATCAAGGCTTGGCTTATCTGCAACTTCTTCCATACCTAAATCGCTTTCACTTTGTATATCATTGATTTCATCCGTTATAAAAAACTGATTAGTGCTTAATTTTTTTGCACAGGAGATATTATTAAATGTTAGAGGAATATTATTTGTGCTCATCCAATGAAGCATTTCGGACGATGATTCGGTCAGTTGCTGTATCAAATCATTTGCTTTTATGGCTGTATTGTTTAGCTGTGTTGATGTCATCGCTTTAAGTTCATTTATAAGCTCCGAAAGCGCCTTTGTCTTAACGTTTTCCACGCCTTCATGCCGGATTATTTCTCCAAGCTTATCCGGAGATGCCGCTTCTATAAAGGAATCTATGCGGGTTTTGTTATATTCCATTGCCGTTTTTGTTAAAACACCTTTAATATTTGATTCAGGAATGTTTAAGGCTTCAAGCTCTCCTGTCGTCTGATCCAAACGGATGTCTATCTCGCTATATTTTCCTGATGTTTTGCCGTAATAATCAGCAGCCTCCATTAAATTCCCTAGAGTGAGATCAACACCGTTTTTGACTGTAACGCCTATAGAGATTGATTCATTTTTTTGAACGGCGTTTAACATACGGTATATCGCTATCATGCCTTCTCTTGTTGTTTTGTCAATTGATTTATTATCATCCATTTCCATAATATATCGCGAGATTTTGTCCTTTAGATTTTCGCCGTATTGCCCATTAAACTTTTCTATATATGAAAGCACATCGTCTATATGCATTTCCGATGGGTCAAGCCCATCCTTCAACATATTTGCTGCGATATTCGGATGCAGAGTATCCTGTATCCTGTTGATTTTGGCATCTATAGTATTAATTTTGACAACATTTTCGGGGTTAAAATCTAAATTGTTTCGCGATAATATTGAAGCGGCTCGAACATTGGAATCGTTCGCTTCAATTCCCAGCGTTTGCAATAGCGGTGATATTTGATTTCGAACGTTTCTGAAAGAATCACCGTATTTCGGATTTGGCGCTGTTGCAAACTGCTCTAAGTCTTTAATTGTTTTTGCAAGTTTTATAGAGTTGTCTATGCCATCTATATTGAATTTTGTTTTATCTAGAAGTATGTTTCCATACGCATTGTTCGTGATGTTCTTAAAGCCGCCCATTTTTGCAAACAAGCCGGAAAGATTGTCCACATTTTCCTTTGTTAATGGAGCATCCATTATTTTAAGGTGTCTAACATACGGCGTTTTTTCTATATTCCGTAGTTCCTCCAAAGCATCTTCAAGATGCATTGTTTCAATGTTTATATTCTTTCCTGCAAGCCTTACGGCAGCGTCTTTGGTCAGCTTTAATTGTATTTCTGCCAACTGCCTTTTGCCGGATAGGATTGTTTGCGCCAGCTCATTGTCGTCCGCTGCATAAATAGGGTCTATAATACGAACGTCAGGGCTTTCTTTTGTAAATTGCGTCCTTAAATTGTTTAATGTCAACGGAATTTGATTTTTTAATAAAACCTCGACCTTTTCCGGCTTAATAAGCGGAAGATCGTTTATGATGCCTTTGTAGTTTTTCAAAAGGCTTATTTTCTGCATCATAGCTTCCTTTTCATTTAGAAAATCTATGCTGGCGGGAGAAGTATTGTTTTTTATATTTTTTGCAGCCATATCCAAAACATTTTCCGCATTTATGTGAGAGCTTATATTTTTTAGGAAATCAACCTTTTCTATGTTGCCCTTTGTTATAAGAACATCTTTTTCTATCATCATTCTTGCATAGGACAAATTTTTCTCATTAAAATCAATATGCTCTCGCTTAAAGCTTTTCTCGATTTCAGGCTGGAGAGCAAGCCATGTTTCATTAGGCAGGGCTTGTTCTGGTTGGCCTATAGCCGATGTATGCCTTGATATGTAAATATTTTCAAGCGTTATCGGCTTTTCGGATTTGACAAGACCGGTTATTTGGGAATCATTAATTGTTTTTAGACTTTCTGCCTTTGCAGCAACTCCCTCCAAAAGCTTTACATTTCTGTCATTTATGGGTAGGTTATTTTTATGCAGGGCTTTTATAATTTCTGCTTTGCCTTCTATCTCTTTTTCAGATATTTGGGAGACGACTTCGTTAAGCTCTTTTTCTGAAAGCTGTTGAGGAGGTTTTAGCTCGATATGCCTCATAACGTTGTTTAGTATGCCCAGGCTGATTTTATCCAGTGATAGCCCGCTTGATAAAAGCTCATTTATAGCGCTTTGCGTAACATTGCCGGAGGCATATGAAAGCTCTCTATTGATTTTCGCTTTTGCCTCAGCGATCAACTTCTGCTCTTGAACCATCTTTTTCTGGGAATTTACCGTAAGCATGTTTTCCTCGCTTGCAATAATATTGTGCTTTTTCAGCATGTCTGCCAGTTCCTCATGGCTTATTTGTTTGGCTATAAGGTTTCCCGCTTCCCTTATATTGTTTTCTAAAAGCTTTAGTGTGAAATCGTTTTTGCTTTTTCCGACTACTTCAAAATCAAACGTATCCCCCACTTTTGCATTAAGCTCGTTATTGCTTATTTTAAACCGCCTGTCTCCCCCGATCTCTTTTAATACTGCTGTTTGCTTTTCAATCGATTCAACCGACGCCTTTAAAAAATCTGTTTGTTTCTGCGCGGTTTTTGTTTTATCATCATATATATTTTTAACAAGTATAGACGGCATTGAAATTTGCATACAAAAAACCCCCTTAAAAAATATTGTTCGTTTTTAAAGGGGTTTTTATTTATTTTAGTGCAGTGCTTTTAATTGGGTTAATTACCAACTATGCCTGTGCAGCCTGCCTTGTTTTTCCAGATTTAAAAAATTATTCTGCCGGAGAGCCTCATAAATAATAACAGCCGCGGCGTTGGACAAATTTAGCGAGCGCTTGTCTTCAAGCATCGGTATGCGGATGCAGTTTTCTTTGTAGTCAATCAGTATTTCCTCGGGAATACCAGCGCTTTCTTTGCCAAACATAATAAAACTATCCGAAGTGTATGTAACGTCGGTATACAAATTCAGAGCTTTTGTAGTCGCCATATATATATTGGCTGTTGGATGAACGGATTTGAAATGCTCAAAACTATCATAATACGAAACATCTAAGTCTTTCCAATAATCCAAGCCTGTCCTACGCAGATGCTTTTCTTCTATAGAAAAACCGAGTGGCTTTATAAGATGAAGTTTGCTTCCTGTTAAAACGCATGTCCGGCCTATTGCGCCTGTGTTATGTGGGATTTCGGGTTCATGAAGTATTATATTCAAGGCTTATTCCTTCTTTTCATTATGATTAATTAATCAGTGCTTACATAATAACCGATTTTAAATAATTTTTAAAGCCCTAAAAATGTAAATATTTTATAATCATAAGATTGTATATTTTGTCGTTTAAAGGCTTAACATATTATCATGCAATTAATTAAAGCTTAGGAGGATAACCATGAAAAATAAATTAATAACGTTTATGTGCTTATTATTAGCATTTTCAATATTTTTAGGCGGGTTTAATGCAAAAGTTTATGCGAATGTTTACCAGCCAAATCTGTCTGTGGAAGCAAAATCGGCTATACTTATAGAACCCGTTACAGGCAAGATCCTTTTTGAGCATAACCCCGACGAACGCCTGCCGCTGGCCAGCGTCACAAAGGTCATGACAATTTTACTTATATACGAAGCTTTGGATGAGGGAAAAATAAAATGGGACGACATCGTAACGATTTCCCAACATGCATCCAGCATGGGCGGCTCACAAGTTTTCCTTGAAGAGGGAGAGCGCCAAACAGTTAAGGACATGACGAAATCTATAGTTATCGCCTCTGCAAACGACGCTGCTGTTGCTATGGCTGAGTTTATTGCGGGAAGCGAGGAAAGCTTCGTTAGTATGATGAACAAAAAAGCAAGCGAATTGCAGATGAAGAACACATGCTTTAAAAATGCTTGTGGCCTTGACGCAGACGGACATTTTTCATCTGCAAGAGATATAGCCATTATGTCTCGCGAATTGATTAATAAATATCCTGAAGTTACAGAATTTAGCACCACATGGCAGGATACAATTGTCCATAAAACCGCAAGGGGCGAATCGGAATTTGGCCTGACAAATACAAACAAGCTTGTAAAATGGTATAACGGCGCAACAGGGCTTAAAACCGGCTCCACAGGCAAAGCGTTATACTGCCTTGCGGGAACTGCGGAAAGAGATTCATTAAAGCTTGTTTCCGTTGTTCTTGCATCCCCAAGCCCGGTAGTACGCTTCCAAGAAGTCATGAAAATGTTTGACTATGGTTTTGCAAACTTCAAGGTTGAACAAGGTGAACCTGCGGGAACGATTGCAGGCACTATTAAGGTAAGCAAGGGTATAAAAGACGAGGTCGACGTTGTTGTTAAAGACTTGGTGGGCACAGTAATAGCAAAAGGCAACAGCGAAAAGTTGGAATCCGAGATTAATATATATGATTCAATAGATGCACCTGTTGTTAAAGATACGAAAGCGGGAGAAATAATATACAAATATAAAGGTGAGGAAATCGGCAGAAGCGATTTGATTATTTTAGAGGATGTTAAGAAGGTCGGATACTTTGATGTTTTAGAAAAACTTAAAAATATGTGGTTTTAAGCAAAAATTAAGGGGGCTTTTGAAAAGCCCCCTAACGATTGTTGATAAATTCTAAAATTTCAGGCGGACGGCCAAAGGCCGTCTCTACAAATGGAGTGAAACCACAATTTCTGTAGGGGCGCGCATTTCGCGTCCGTATTGCTCGATGAATTGTCGACAGCCTAGAGATTATTTAAAAAGCAAAATCGCCGTTTTTAAATACTTCAACCTCACTGCCATCATACATAACGCCTATGATATTCATATCAGATGTTCCTATCATAAAATCTTCATGGATTTGGCTTTGATTAACCCCCATCGATATAAGCGCCTTCGGAGATTTACCTTCCGTCCCCTTGACACATTTCGGGTATGCTTCCCCAAAAGCCAAATGGCAGGCGGCATTTTCATCAAACAGCGTATTATAAAACAAAAGGCCAGACTCTGAAATAGGCGAATGATATGGCACAAGAGCAATCTCGCCCAGATGAGCCGCATTTTTATCGGTCTTTATAAGCTTCTGCAAAAGCTCTTCGCCCTTTTCGGCTTCTGCACTTATTGCTCTTCCGTTTTTAAACGTAATCGTAAAATTATCGATGATATTGCCTTGATAAACTAGCGGCTTGGAGCTTTTAACAACGCCTTCTGCAACATTTCTGTCTGGGCACGTAAAAATTTCCTCTGATGGTATGTTTGGAGAAAACGTTATGCCATCCGCCGCTTTTTCCAGACCACCCTCCCACGTATGCCCTTTCGCAAGGCCGACGATGAGATTAGTTCCGTTGCTGCTTGTTAGCTTTAGGTGTTTAAAATTATATTTATTCAGCCGTTCGTAGCGGCTTTTTAAAATCCCGCTGTGAGAAAGCCAGTTGTCCACCGGGTCGTTTTCATCTATTCTAGCTGCACGGAAAATTGCATCCCAAAGCTTGTCCAGAGCAGAATTCGTTGTTTTTTCATTTGGAAAGATTTTCATGGCCCATTTTTTCGTTGGGGAAGAAACGACACACCAGCGGTTTTTGTTTGTCATTATTCTGCTTCTGTATGGCCTCAAGCATTTGTTGTTAGCACGCCTGCTCCTTATAATACGGTCTGGGTCAACGCCTTTAAGGCATTCTGGGTCAGACGCATAAATAGTCAAAAAAGCAGCGCCTTCTTTGGCAAGAGGATTTAACATAGCTTTGCTCCATGGGTCGCATGTGTCAAAAATAGAATCATCCGCCCGAAGATACTGTATTCTAGACAAATCATCATCTATCCATCGCACAATGACTTGTTTTGCACCCGCATCATATGCCTGTTCAGTCGCCATATGAACAAGCTCTGAACACTCAATAGGCGCATTAATAACGAGCTTTTGGCCAGGTTGAACGTTTACTCCAACATTTATTATAAGCTTCCAATATTTTTTTAATTTATCCTTCACATATTTCTCTCCCTAACAATTTTTTTGTAATATATTTGCTTAATTATGCTTTCATCGCTAAATAAACCCCGCCAATTTCAGCCTTTTCCGACAGCATAACAACATTTGTGTTGGGATAATCCCTTTTTATAAGATTCATTAGTGTAAACCTTATGCGTTCATTAAGCGAAACAACGCTGCCGCTTAAAACAACTGTGCAATCTGTCATACCTGTTTTTTCAATAAGAGACTTTGCCAACATTGATAATGCTTTTGCCGTTTGCTTTTCGATCCAGACAGCCGTTCTATCGCCTTCAACAGCGGAGTATTTAACCAAAAGCGCAAGCTCTGCAATCTGAGCTCTATTGAAGTTATCGGAATATATATATTTATATATGTCCTCTATGTCCCTAACCTTAAAATTTGCTTTTATTTTTTCAGTTAGAGATGTTTTTTCGGTGCGTCCGTCCAAAGCCATTAATGCTTGTTTGATGGCCTGCATACCCATCCAATAGCCAGAGCCTTCGTCATCAATAAGATGCCCCCAACCGCCGGAACGCGACCTATTGCCGTCATTATCCACAGCATAAGCAAGAGACGATGTTCCGCTTATCACGGCTATGCCAGGGTTTCCCTTGGTTTCCGTCGCGATAACAAGCTCAGCATCATTAACAGCCTTTATGGGGCAACCCACCCCAGCTTGAAGCATTAAAACGCCCATTTGGCGTATATCAGCCGGAGAATTTAAGCCGGAACAGCCAACGCAAAGCCCCTCACAATCCGACAGTTTCGTGTTTGTAAGACGATTGAATTCAGTCAGCAGGCTTATGGCGTTATCCAGTGCTTTTTCGTAGGATATATTTTTTAGGTTTAATGAATTTCCGGCGTGCTTTCCTATAAGGTTCATATCAGAATCAAAGGCCGCCAATCTAGAATAAGCGCCGCCGCCTTTAATGCCTATAAAATACATAAAAACCACCCCACATTTTATTTTTAGTTCGTTTATTAAGTTATACAAACAATACCATTTTTATGCGCTTTTAGCAACCATAATCTTTATGATAATAAAAAAATTACCAACCCTTTGGCCGGTAATTTTAAATTTATTATAATTGCTTCGCTACTTTTTTATGGGAGCATAAAAATTCTTTATCTCAACAGGAGTTTCGCGGGTTTCCAACGTACCATCTCCAAGCCTTCCGCTCTCATTGCTGCCCCAAGCCCACAGGCTTCCGTCGTTTTTAACAATTAGTACGTGGACCCAGCCGCAGGAGAAAGTTTTAACATCGTCCATTAGTTTTACTGCATGGGTCAGGGATTCGAACAGCGGAGTAACCTCTGCATATCGTTCATCCGGCATCACCCAAAGCGAACCATCCGTCTTTAAATAGTATATAAAACCCCCGTTTCCGGCTTCAACCATTTCAGCATCGTCTGCGATTTTTTGCGGTTGTGACGAGTTGTCGTCATAATTGGATTTATAGTAGTCGGATGTCCATGTCCAAAGAGTGTTGTCATTTTTTACGACAAAATATCCAGTAGACGAATAAACGTATTTTGCATCGTCCATTACTTTCCTGGGAACAGATAAATCATACCCGTCATTCCAAGACGAGCCATCCATATAGTTATTTCGCGCCATCCAAACAGAGCCGTCATTTTTAATATACAGCAATCTGCCATATGTGCTTGAAAACGATTTTACGTTATCGTCAATTTTTTTGGGAGGGTATTTTGGCTCCAGTTGGTTGAACTGTTGCCAAAGAACTCCTTCATTGTCTAGATATACTCCATCAGATATTTGCTTTACATCCGTAGCCAATGGATTATCATAATCGTTGACGAGGGTTGTATCGGCATAATATATGTTGCCATTAGTGCAAAGGATTATAGGGGCGAAATTAAGCTGGGGAGCTATAGTGGCTATATCTTTTTTAAACAATACGGGTACGCAACGGTTTTTTAGTCCTAATAAGCTTAAATCACCCCATGCGTATACATTATTCTGCTCATCAATAGCAAATGATGATCCAGAATCCGCCTTTACGGAAACTATTTTTGGGGTTTGGATCTGTTCGTAGTCTATTGTATTGCCTAATACATCTAAATACCCATCGTCCTCTATATAATAGCCATATATATAATCAGGATCAAGCTTGCCTTGTCTTTTCCAAATCATTTTGTCGTTTTCAAAAATATACTCGTTTCTTGTTAAATCTGCGGATAGCTCCTGTTTTAATACATAACCGTCAAGCAAACCGTTGTTATATGAATGGATATGGAAGTAATTTCTTTCACGTCTGTCCGAACCGGTTAGTATTTCTTTATGCCCCTCGGTGTATACATATCCATGAAAATTCCCGTCTTTAAATCCTCCTGTATGCACATATTCTTCTATATATTGAGGGCCTGTATATTCATAATGCTCCGTCTTTCTGCCGAAGCCGTTTGGTTTGCCGTCTGACACATCCCCGGAATATGTTATCTTCCCCGCCTCGTTGTCGCAGGGCAGGCTCAATTGAGCCTTTTCCGAGTGTTCACAAGCATCGTCTAAATCTTTTTTTATAATGCCTATTTTTACGGTTCTTGTTTTGTCATCATAATCGCAATAACCGTATTTAGACAGCAAGTCTATACGAATCATTGTTTTTCCGTCCACGTTGCAGGCTTCAATACGCTCAGAATCCATATAGGTTTTTATATCAGTGGCATACACATTGCACAGAAACTGCAATGGGATAATTTCTGATTTTTTTGTATTGATTTTTTCTACAGGCAAAAAAGCTCTTTTGGCATTTGGGTTTTTGTTTATGGACAAGCTTCGTTCAGCTGCATTCCAAACCACATCAAAGCCATAGCCGCTTAGGTCTTCAGCAACAATGTAAGTACGGTTGCCAATGTTGAAGGATTCTATCGGCTGCTCGTCAATAAATGCTACGATATCTGTCGTTAGAACCTTCCCTATTACGGTTAATTGGGCATAGACTGGAAAAACAGCCGCCAGAGCAATAATCGATGATAGTATAATGCCTATTATTTTCTTCACTCTTAAACACATCCTTTATACTAATAACACGCTTTAAATTATAATAAAAAACTGCCAAAAAATTATCTTTTTTGACAGTCAATAAATGGGAGGGGAAGGATTCGAACCTTCGAAGTCGTTGACGTCAGATTTACAGTCTGATCCCTTTGGCCGCTCGGGAACCCGCCCTTATGTATTTGCCCTGAATCCATCAGAACAAAACATATGATACCAAAGATTAAACGAGTTGTCAATAGGCAGTTTTTTCACAAATTAAATTTCTGTGTAGGATTATACACAAGACTAATCCTCAGTGGTGTTTATGCAAATGCCAACCAATTATAGGTTACTTAGTAAACTATGCTTTGATTCAGGTTTTGCCTGGACAATTAATGTTACGACTTTTACGAACGTGTAGTTATTTCAAAACTGCTTTACAAATCAAAAAGTCCGTGCTATACTGTGAACAAATAATATTTTTTTGCAGGGAGCTTTTATATATGAAACATTCTTCTGCCGTAAACTTTACACTGTATTATTTCAGCTTTATTAACAACGTTAATAGGGCTTTTCGGTGTGCAGCGGCAGCGGTTTAATTGGATGTTCAGTTAAAAAAGCCTGTGGTTCACAACGAGCCACAGGCTTTATTTATTGCTCTTTGTTATAAAATCAAAAGGGGAGTGTTACGATGATAATCGTTTTAAAACCAAATGCGGATAAACAGCAATATGATCGTTTGACAAAATGGCTAAAAGATATGCATTTTGATATTCATATCAGCCAAGGTGTTCAGTCCACAATTTTAGGGCTTGTTGGGGATACATCTGTTGTGGACATTGATTCGATTGAAGCCATTGATATTGTGGAAAGTGTGCGCAGAATTCAGGAGCCATACAAAGCCGCCAACCGCAAATTCCATCCAATGGATACGGTTATTACAATAGGCGATCATAAAATCGGCGGCGGGAATTTTATGGTTATGGCGGGCCCATGCTCAGTCGAGACAGAGGAGCAGATTTGCGAAATCGCGCGGAGGGTTAAGGCTGCGGGGGCAACTATTCTTCGGGGCGGAGTTTTCAAGCCAAGAACTTCTCCGTATGCTTTCCAAGGCCTTGGTGAAGAAGGGATAAACCTTCTTTTGGCGGCAAAAAAAGAAACCGGTCTGCCGATTGTTACTGAAATTATGGATTTGTCTCAGTTACAGCTTTTTGAGGATGTAGACATTATTCAGGTCGGTGCTCGGAATATGCAAAACTTTCAGCTTTTAAAAGAATTGGGAAACATAAATAAACCTATTCTGCTTAAAAGAGGCCTTTCCGCAACCGTTAGTGAACTTTTGATGAGCGCAGAATATATTATGTCCGGCGGCAACTCACAAATTATATTATGCGAACGCGGCATACGCACATACGAAACAGCCACAAGAAACACGCTTGATTTATCCGCAATACCTGTGTTGCATGAGCTGACACATCTGCCAGTTATTGTTGACCCGTCTCACGCCACTGGATATGCACGATTTGTTAAACCTATGTCCTTAGCGGCTACCGCCGCCGGAGCAGATGGACTCATAATAGAAGTCCATAACGACCCTCAGGCGGCCCTTTGCGATGGCCCACAATCCATCACACCAGATAAGTTTGACGATTTGTTTAAGGCAGTTTTGGCTGTTCGTAAGGGATTAGATTATCTATATATTAGCAAGTAAAAATTTATATTTATGGAGGAGAAGTCGATGAAATTTATTTGGGTTTTTGTTTTAGTTATGGCTTTATCATCAGGATCTATAGTAGTCAGAGATAACTTTGATAACATCAAAGTGACAAGCGATATACGACAAAATGAAGAACCTCCAGAAGAAAAAATGGCTAATCAAATTGCAGCTCAAAATGGGATGCCTACAACCCCTACGAATCTTAAACCTGAAGAAGTCGTATGCAACTTTATTGCTGCGCTTAGGGACGCAAATTTTTCGAAGATTCAAACCCTAACACTGCAAGACGAAGCTATTAGATTATATTCGCCAAAAAATGCTGCGAATTTGAATAGAGAAACCATTGGATATGAAAATCCTTTTCTTTTTCAGCTTTCATCCATTGCTGGGTTTGGTAAACTATCGGAATCATGTGCATCCCTTGTATATGGTATACTTGCCAATGATGAAATATATAAAAATAGAACCTTAGACAAAATAAATATGGAGCAAACAGTTGCTCTCCTTGATGTAAATAGGCTAAAAAATATTGAGCTTATTCAGATTTTTACACTAAAAGACGAATACTTACCTGTTAATTATCTAAACACGATTGCTAACTTTGAATACATAGTAGCTGTTTGCAAACTTGATGACGATTATTTTGCAATAGGAATTGAGATTGCATATCGGGAGGGCAGCGGCTTTAAATTATTTAATGTTTGGAATGTTAATGACCCTGATAGAAAGGGCACGTACAGCAGCTATTATAGCTATTATAAGACTAAGAATCCAAAGTATTTTGACTATCTCAAAGATGGTGAATATAGTATTGAAAAAGAAGTTTTGGATAAAATGATCCCCCAAAAGACAGCTACCAAAGCAGATTATTTTAAGGATATATTTAATATAAATAATACAGTTTATTTAACTCCAGAGGATGCGATAACCGCATATATAGATGGCATAAAGAAAAATGATATTAATGCAATCTTGGGAATTTCCGCCGCATCTGATATTTGTAAGCACTACAATTTTAAAAGCTATATAGAAAGCCTTAGAGTTTTCCTGCCATCTGTATATAATGCATTGCCGAAGAGTGATTTTTATGATAAACTGCTAGAAAATTATTATTTATCGGCTTTTACACAACAAACTTTAATTTCTTTATTACTTATTGCAACTGATGAAGCAACTAGGCAAGGTTTTGCTGAGAAAGGGTTATCCCTTTCGGATATTCAACAATATAACGCCATAAATCCAAAAGAGTTAAGTGATTTGGAAATAGTGGATATTTTCATCCCATCTGCTAAGACATTAGGCAGTGATGGAATAAAAGCTTTATTCAAGAGTCAGACAAAAAGATTCAATGCAAATGACAAAATGGAAATGTTGGCGATTGTCAAAAACAAAGAATTTTATTCGTTGATCCCTTTTACCCTATATGACTTTGGAAATGGGTGGAAGATTAGTGAAATATCTTCTGTTTTTGCAAGACTAAATTACCCTTTAACAAGAGTGAAAGATGTCTCTGAATTTAATGTTTTTAAATAAATGCTGAACTAAGCGGCGTTTACCCAAAAATGGCCTCGTAAATTCTATTACGAGGCCATAATTTATCCCTTTTGCTCGCTTTCCCGACGAATCTGAGCGCGCTTTATCTTGCCGCCCAGCGTCTTCGGCAACTCATCTACGAATTCAACAACCCTTGGGTATTTATAAGGCGCTGTCGTTTTCTTTACATGTTCCTGAATCTCTTTAACAAGCTCGTCCGATGGCGAAAACCCTTTTGCAAGAACAATAGTCGCTTTAACAACTTGCCCACGAACCTCGTCCGGAGCGGCGGTTATTGCGCATTCCAAAACAGCAGGATGCTCTAAAACTGCGCTTTCCACTTCAAACGGCCCGATGCGATAGCCGGAGCATTTAATAACGTCATCTTTTCTGCCAACGAACCAGAAATGACCGCTTAAATCACGCCAAGCCAAATCTCCTGTATGATAAACGCCGCCGGCATGACAGCTTGTATCAAGCTTTCCGTTTTCAAAATAGCCCTTTAAAAGCCCGGCAGGCATTTTTTTATCCAGATTTTTTATAACGATTTCGCCTTCCTCGCCGTCTGGGCAGGAGTTTCCGTTCTCGTCTATCAAATCAATGTCATAAAGCGGCGCAGGTTTTCCTGTTGAGGCGGGCACAGGCTCAAAGTATTCAAAATTTCCTAACAAAACGCTGGATTCTGACTGGCCAAAGCCTTCATGAACCTTCAAGCCAGTCGCTTTGTAGAACTGGTTGAAAACCTCGGGATTAAGCGGTTCTCCCGCTATGGAAGCGTGCTTTATGGATGATAAATCATATTTTGATAAATCCTCTTTAATAAAAAAGCGATACATAGTCGGCGGTGCGCAAAACGTTGCCACACGGTATTTTTCAATAACCTTCAGCATGTTATGGGGAACGAACTTATCCATGTCATAAGCAAATATAACAGCCCCTGCTATCCATTGTCCATAAATCTTTCCCCAGCCGAACTTTGCCCAGCCGGAATCCGAAACTGTGCAGTGCAGCTCGTTATTGCGAACCTGCTGCCAATACTTTGCAGTTGTTATATGCCCCAGCGGATATGTATTGTCATGAGCAACCATTTTCGGCATACCCGTTGTTCCTGATGTAAAGTATATAAGCATCATGTCTGTTGCCAGCATTTCGCCTTCGCCTGTTTTGCGTTCATAAACATCTGAATATTTTTCTTTTTCCGTAGTGAAGTTAATCCAGCCTGGTCTGTCCGTTCCTAATATAAACTTTGCTGTGATAGAAGGGCTTTCCGGCATAGCTTCCTCAACCTGCTTTAACACCTCATCCTCATTAACTGCGATAATCATTTTTATATCTGCGGCGTTTGCTCTGTATGAAATATCTTTTTTCGTAAGCTGAACAGAACCCGGGATAAGTATCGCGCCAATTTTATGAAGCGCAACGGCCGTGAGCCAATATTCATAGCGCTGCTTTAGTATAAGCAGAACCATGTCGCCTTTTTTTATGCCCTGACTTAACAGCATGTTGGCGATTTTATTGCTTTCCCGCTTGATGTCTGTGAATGTGAATGTTTTTTCCTCATCGGCATCGTTGCACCAAACAAGCGCTTTCTTTTCCGGTTCTTCCTCCGCCCATGCATCCACAACGTCGAAACCGAAGTTAAAGTTATACGGAATGTTCAAGGAATAGTTTTTATAGAAATCTTCATACGAAGAAAACTCAGTTTTACTCAAAAATCTCTCCAGCATTTGTATCTTTCCTCTCGACAAGTGATTATTTATCTGAATTAGTCAGCGGTTACTTTATTCATGAATAACCGTTAGAAACTTGGCCGGTATGTTTCCGGCGCATTTTTGGCCATGGGGATGGGATGGATCAAAATATGCACAATCCCCGGGTTTTAGTATGACCTCGTTATTGTCATAATACAAAACCATTTCGCCCTGTAGGCAATAGTTTATTTCTTGGCCGCTATGCATTACCATTTCCGGCTTTTCTTCAGACGGATTTAATATAACGATAAGAGGTTCCATCTTTCTGTGAACAAATTTAAATCCTATGTCCTTGTATTCATAACCCTTGAACCTTTCGATAACAAGCCCTTCGCCCTCTCGGACGACGCTTATCGTGTTTAGCTTCGGTGATTTCCCGGACAATAATTCCGTCATATCCACGTTATAAATGCTTGCAAGCTTATATAAAACACTAATCGGAATATCAACGCCTGATGTTTCGTATTGTTCATAATGCTCTGGGGTTATGCCTAGTTTTTCTGCCACGGTTTCTATATCAAACCCGAAAATATCCCGAAGCTCGCTTATGCGCCTTGCCACCATATAAATCTCTTCCGTCATAGCTTTCCTCACTCCTTTTATGCTAAATAAATCTGCTTAATCTATCATCTTTTATCCACGAACTTTTCTAACGAACTTTTCAATACGCTCCAAAGCAGCCTTGATGTTTTCAATGCTATATGCATATGAACAGCGGATAAAGCCTTCGCCGCACTCGCCAAAAGCGCTTCCCGGAACGACGGCAACCTTTTCCTCAAACAATATACGGTTGCAGAATTCGTCCGTAGTAAGCCCAGTGCTCTTTATGCATGGGAAAACATAAAATGCGCCAAGCGGCTCAAAAACATCCAGCCCCATCTCACGGAAACCGTTAACAATTGTGCGACGCCTTGTATCATAATCATCCTTCATGCGCGCAACACTTTCGTCTCCGTTTTTCAATGCTTCCACTCCCGCATATTGAGCGGTTGTAGGGGCGCACATAATTACGTATTGGTGTATTTTAAGCATAGCAGATATGATTTCTTTGGGGCCAGCAGCATAGCCCAATCTCCAGCCCGTCATAGCGTATGCCTTGGAAAAGCCGTTTAAAACAATGGTTTTGTCATACATTTCCGGGAAAGAAGCAATGCTAACATGCTCCCTATCGCCATAAGTAAGCTCGCCATATATTTCATCACTAATAACGACTATCTCCTTGTCCTTTAATACTTCAACGATTTTGGCTAAATTTTCTCGCTCCATAATCGCACCAGTGGGATTATTTGGATATGAAATTAAGAGTGCCTTTGTTTTATCCGTTATTTTTTCCAGTATTTCTTCAGGCGTAACGCGGAATTCGTTTTCCACTTTAGTATTAATAGTGACAGGCACACCGCCCGCCATCATAATACATGGCCTGTATGAAACATAACACGGCTCAATTAATAAAACCTCGTCTCCGGGATTTATTATGGCACGAAGAGCAATGTCTATCCCTTCGCTGGCGCCAACAGTAACGATAATTTGGTCAGCCGGGTTATATTTTATATTAAACCTGCGGTTTAAATAACGTGATATTTCTTGACGCAAAGCAGGCAGGCCTGTATTTGAAGTATATATTGTTTTGCCTTTTTCCAGATTATAAATAGCTTCTTCACGAATGTTCCAAGGCGTGTCAAAATCCGGTTCACCAACGCCTAATGATATAACGCCCTCAACCTCACTGGCAACGTCGAAGAACTTTCGTATGCCTGAAAAGGGCATGTTTTCTACTGTTTTTGATATTAAGTCATTCCTCATCATGGGGATACTATCATCCTTTCGTCAACTTTGTCGCCCTTTTCCAATATAACGCCGTGATCCTTGTATTTTTTTAGAACAAAATGGGTTGCGGTGCTTAAAACCGATTCCAACGGAGAAAGCTTATCCGAAACGAAATAAGCAACATCCTTTATTGTTTTGCCTTCAACGATGACCGTTAGGTCAAAGCCGCCGGACATAAGATAAACCGCCTTAACCTCATCAAAACGGTATATTCTTCCCGCGATTTTGTCAAACCCCTGGCCCCTTTGGGGCGTTACTTTAACCTCTATAAGAGCGGTGACATATTCCTTATCCGTCTTATCCCAATTAATAAGCGTGTTAAAGCCGCATATTATTTGTTCATCCTTCATCTTTTGAATCTCAGCTGCAACAATCGCCTCGTCTATATCCAGCATAACGGCGATATCCTTCGCCGTAAGGCGCGAATCCTTTTCCAACAAGGCCAGAATCTGCTCTCTCATAACTTAAAACCTCCCTCGCAAATGGTTTTATTTAATTTCGGGTAATTTCCCAGCACTTTTGGCTATCTTCTTTTCTTCTTTTTTTACTCTGCGCTCAAGTTTTTTAATATCCTCAGATGGCGGCAATTCTTCTGGTTTTATGCCTCTTTGGGCCAAGATTGAACGCACGCCATCGTTATTTTGAACATGTTCTTTCGTAATTGATGGTTCGCCTTTTAAATCTTTTTCCTCAACATTATGATTTGTCATTTCTATTGCAAGATTTTTGGCTGCTATCGTTAAAGTTGGTAAAAAATCAGCTAATGGTCTGTTTTTTATGCCGTATCGTTCTTTCATATCTTGGGTGTTGTTCCCACCGAAAAGAGCCTTATCTCCTTTGGATCGTATCCTTCCAAAGCCTTCGTCGTCAACACCACGTTCATAAATGTTTTGAGACAAACGCTTTTCTGATTCTTTTAGGCGTTCTCTCGCTTCCGTGCGCTCAATGAATTTGATTCTTTCTTCTATAAGCTCTTGTCTTCTCGTTTGCATAGCAAAATAGCTTTGAGCAAATGCAATCTCTTCTTTTTTTGGGTCACCATTTTGTGCTATTAAATAACACGCATATCGGGTGAGCATATAGTCAGTAATATGGCGTTTACCGCCTTTTCCTATGGTGATCATTTTCGTGGATTCACGAAAATGATCAGAAACTAATACCCCCGATGTTTCACATGATGTTATAGAGCGCTTTATTGCTATTTCAAAATTTTCCCATGTTTTATATCCTAAAAGAGGCATTAGATCTCTTGCCATCCAAAATTCGATTTCGTTATCTTTTTTTCCAATACTGTCAAAGTTATATTTTAAATTAGATACTTTAGTTTTTTCCATACCCCCACTCCTTTTAAAGCAAAAAACCTATTCCTCTATCATACTTTCTTCCCAAACCCCTGGCGCTTCTATGCCCAATAGCGTCGTTATCGTAGCTGCAACGTTTGCAAGGCCAAAGCTTCCATTCTTTATTTTATGCTTTTTGTTCTTGTCATATATTATAAACGGCACAGGATTTAGCGTGTGCGCTGTTTTTGGTTTTAGTGCAGTTTTGTCCTTGGAAGGCTCATACATCTCATCGGCATTACCATGGTCTGCTGTTATAACAACAATAGCCCCGCATTCGTCTGCCGCTTTCAACACTCTGGACAAACACAAATCAACGGTTTCCACCGCAATTTTTGCCGCCTGGAAATTACCTGTATGGCCGACCATATCACCGTTAGGGAAGTTTGCACGGATAAAAGCGTATCTTTCGGAGCGCAACGCCTCGACAATCATATCCGTAACCTCAGCGGCTTTCATCCATGGGCGCTCATCAAACGGAACTTTGTCAGATGAAACCTCAAAGTATTCCTCAAGCTCTGCGGAAAACTTCTCGCTTCTGTTGCCGTTCCAGAAATATGTTACGTGGCCATATTTTTGCGTTTCGGAAACAGAATACTGCATAAGTTTTTTGTTAACCAAAAGCTCTGATAACGTATCTTTAATAGCAGGAGGGCTAACGAGATAGTTTTTCGGTATTTGCAAATCGCCATCGTATTGCAGCATACCTGCATAAACTACCTTCGGGAATGTCACCCTGTTGAATTTGTCAAACATAGCTTCGTCAAAAGCACGGCTTATTTCAATGGCTCTGTCACCACGGAAGTTAAAGAAAATAACGCTGTCATTGTCCACTATTTTACCTACCGGTTCACCGTTTTCCTCAATAACGAACGGCGGGAGGTCTTGATCTAAAACTTCGCTTTCCGCACGGTATGCCTCTATCGCTTCTCTAGAAGTTTTGAACATACGGGCTTCGCCTAAAACGTGGGTATCCCAGCCTTTTTTGACCATTGCCCAGTTGGCTTCATATCTGTCCATCGTAATTTTCATTCTGCCGCCGCCGCTGGCGATTTTTATATCGAAATCAACGCCGTTAAGCCTTGCAATCAAGCCTTCTAAATCGTCTACATATGTTAGTGCGCTTGTTGCAGGAACGTCTCTTCCGTCCAGCAGGATGTGTATGCGAACTTTCTTAACGCCGCATTCCTTGGATCTTATCATCATTGCTTTTAAATGCTCTATGTTAGAATGAACATTGCCATCGGACAAAAGCCCCATAAAATGCAGCGTAGAATTGTTGTTTATGCAGTTTTGCATGAGCATATTCCATGTGGCAGATTCAAACATTGCGCCGGTTTCTATGGATTGATTAACAAGCATAGCGCCCTGGCTGTATATCTGGCCGCATCCTAAAGCGTTGTGCCCAACTTCACTGTTTCCCATATCATCGTCGCTAGGAAGGCCAACGGCTGTTCCATGAGCTTTTATTTTTGTGTTGGGACATTCGCTTAACAGCCTATCCAAAGTCGGTTTATATGCTGCGCTAACTGCATTTCCAAAGTCATTGTCATTAAGACCGATACCGTCCATTACTATCAAAACAACAGGTTTGTTCATTTTGTACCTCCTAAGTTTTTACATGCAAAATTTTATATATCAATTGATCTATACAACTTTCTATCATAAATACCAACAATTTGCGGCGTTATAACTCCATACTGGGATATATCCAGAACGCCGTATGAGGCCACAGGAAAGCCTCTTGGAAAGGATAAGCTGCCGGGATTCATAAATAATGTGTTTTCAAAATAAAACGAAGCAGGGTGGTGGGAATGACCGAACAGGCAGACATCTGCTTCTTTTTCCTGCGCGGCATATGATATCCTGTCAAAAGAAGACTTTACAGAATACCTATGGCCATGAGTAAGCCATATCTTTTTCCCCATTACAGAGATTGTTTTTTGCAAAGGCGCATTAGGATCGTCAAAATCGCAATTTCCCCGGACATAATGAAATGTTATGCCCGGATATAGCTTTTCAAAAGGGATTATATCCTCAAAAAAATCCCCCAAGTGTATGATCGTTTCAAATCCACCTTTAGTCGCTTCCATTAAATCAATAAGATTGGATGTTGATTTATGTGTATCGCTTATTACTAAGATTTTCATATTTGGTTCACCTTCTAATAACCTAACGATTACCTAACAATTCCGTAAGCCTTGCTTTCATTTGGTTTAACGCCTTGCCTCTGTGGCTAATGCTGTTTTTTTGCTCCATTGGCATCTGGGCCGTCGTCATATTAAACTCTGGAACGAAGAATATTGGGTCATACCCAAAGCCGCCTTTGCCTGCTATTTCGTATGCAATCCTGCCTTCTATCGTGGCTCGTTCCGTTATTATCTTATAATTTTGATCCGGAATACATGCGGATATAACGCAAACAAACCGCGCCGTTCTTTGATCTACAGGGACATCCTTTAAGAGCTCAAGAATCTTTGCGTTTTTAACACTGTATGGCGTATCCTCGCCCATATACCGAGCGGAATAAACGCCGGGAGCTTTATCAAGAAAATCTATTTCCAAGCCAGAATCATCCGCAAGAACTGTTTTGCCGGTAATCTTTGCTATTTCTATTGATTTTTTTATAGAATTCTCTTCAAAGGTCATGCCGTCTTCAACAACGTCTATATCTATTCCTGCGTCTTCCATAGAAATTATATTAAACGGCGTATCAGCCATAACTGCTTTTATTTCCACTAATTTTTTCTTGTTTTTTGTTGCAAAAATAACATCCACTTAATTTTACCTGCCTTAATAAAAAATTTACCGCCCTAATTTAAAATACAGGCTGCCACAAAAGGGCAGCCTGAATGATAGTTATATTAAAAACGGTCTAGAACTCAGGCTCGATAAGCCCGTAAGTATTGTTATTCCTTCTGTAAACAACGTTAACCTCGTCTGTCTCGCTGTTACGGAAGACAAAGAAATTGTGGTTTAATAACTCCATCTCCATAACGGCTTCTTCAGCATCCATCGGCTTTAAGGCAAATTTCTTTGACTTTTGAATGATAACATCGCTCGATGCTTCCGAACTATCTTGATCATGGGTTGGGAAGGCGTATTTAAGCTCTTCCTTAAAGGCAGCATCCTTGCGGGATTTGTCCTTTAATCTGCTTTTATATTTTACCATTTGCTTTTCCAATACGTCAACAACTTGGTCTATCGAAGCATACATATCTTCTGATGAAACCTCTGCGCGCAAAACGCGTTTGTTTAAAGGAACAGTAACCTCAATCTTATTTTCCAGCTTAGTTACGGAAAACGTTACAAAAACTTCACAATCCTCTGGCAGAACTCTAGAAATCCTATTGATTTTTTGAACTGTTCTGTCTTTCAAGGTTTCCGAAACGGTTATATTTTTACCAACAAATGAGTAACGCATAACTACAACCCCTTTCAAATAATATGACAACCGCCGTTAAGAAAAAACTATGGCTACAGCGGAATAGGTTTTTTAATACCTCTATATATACATATATTTCTATAAAGCACTAAAAAATCCTTTTAATTTATAAAAATTAATTTGCAGAAACATTATCCACAGTTCCGACAACCTCTACGTATTTCGTTCGCATAGTTATTTCGGAGCCGGCTTTGAGTTCGTATGTTCCGTTAGCGAAATAAGCTGCGTTGGTCTCCGTCCCCGGTGTTTCGATATCCAGATATATAACGACGACGTTGGGCTTTTCCTTCTCAACGACTGTTCCGTCAAGCAGTATTGCGCGCTCTTTATATGGCTCCACGCGTTTGCCAACGATAGATCCTATATATTCATTTGTTTTGTTGTCAAAACAGTTTAGCATGTCTTCGTAATAGTCATAAGTAAAGTCTCTTACGCCGTTAATCTTTAATGTATATGTGAGCGTTTTTTTGCCGGAATCTACGGATGTGTTTGGGGAATAGAATTTATAAGCCGTTCCCGCTATTACACCTACTATTATTATTATCGCAAAAATATCTATTATACTGATTTTTCCAAATATCTTCCCATTTTTATCTAACACTCTTATTCACCTCAATCCACATTCCTTAATCCGACGATATATCCTGTGTTTGCATAACCCTTGCCTTTTATGCTCATTTCCTTACCTATTCTAACCGGAACGGTTTCAGCAAACACTTCGTCCTTAGCTATAGTTCCGTTTGATTTTATTTCTACTAAAACCGTGTAGGAATCCGGAACCTCGGTTCTTATAAATCGAGTGTTTTCTGTATCCCAGTTTATGACCATATCCGGCTTTACTTCAACGCTGTTAACAACGCCCAGATAATAGCCTTTTACGCTGTCTTTTATTTCATCGCCGATATTTATTTTCTTCGTAAAATCCTCTTTAACGGAATTAAGTTCCACTGTAAAATAAATATCGCGTTTATCCCCATCTATTGCTCTGCCGGAAACGTACTTGTAACCCAAGAACCCTATCGCGACAACAGCTATTATAAGCAATATATCCAGAAGATTTATAACTCCGAACAGCTTGCCGCGCTCATCAATCAGCTTCATGCGCTTTTACCTCCTCTTTTTGCTATGCCGATGAATGCGCCTGCTAAGGCGACTATCATCCAGAAAAATATAACTATTCTGTAATTAAACCAAACGTTGTCCGTCAGCCCCTGAATCAAATAGCCCGTCATCCCGGCACAAAGTCCTGCGCCCAGAGCGGTCATGAAACCATCATTAGACTTTCGCAAACCAACAAGCAGGTTTTTATAAAACGTACACATTATTCCCGCAAAAATTATAAGTCCGAATATCCCTATATCTATTACTATTTGCAGGAACAAGTTGTGGGAATGGGGCGCATTAACAGCGTTAAAGGCATATTTGCGGTATATGAATATGAACGTATCTGTTCCCAGCCCTATACCGATAGGCCAAAACGTTGTTATCATCAAAATCGATGCCAGCCAAATGTTAACCCTGTAAGACGTTGAACCGTCGGACATATTTCCGATGCTTAAAAACCTCTCGATGATGCTTTCCGGCAGAAGAAATGGTGCGGCCAAAAGCGCAATCAGCGCCAACCACAACAATCGCCTATCATGCAGAAATACAAATATACCCATACCAAGGAGAAGGCCTAACCATGCCCCGCGGGATTGCGTGAAGATCATGCATAAGCATGCCGCCCCAAAAATAGCCAGAGCCACAAATTTATTCAAATATTCCTTATAATAATACAGCATAGCAAAAGCCAGCGGTATTATAAACAAAAGATATTCTCCCAAAACATTTGGGTTTTCCAACGTTGAGTATATGCGCGTTACTGCGCCTTCAAACATATCAGTATCCAGCCACGCTTCTGAACGGATATAACTGCCTGTCATATATTGGAAGATACCGTATAACGAAACGATAGCCCCGGAAGTAACTATAAAAGCAATAAGCGCGAACAACTTTTCCCTTGTATTTATTGTGTTTCTAACTGCAAAGCCAAATAATATAAACAGCAAATACGTAGCGACCATAACTGCGCTGTTCATAGGGAAATATGATATAAACACGCTGTATGCCAACAAAATTGCAAACATAGCCATGAACAAATCAATCAGCTCGAATTTGACTTCTATCTTGCCTGTTATAAACACCTTTATAAGAAACGACGCAACTGTTGCAACAGCCAATCCCAAAATAAACTTTGTCGGCAGGATCGCTGCGCAGAACGCTGTTATAAATATGCCTGCTTCTGTTTTGTTTAGTATAACAAGGCCGCCGAATAATCCGCCGAGCACCATAGCAAAAGTCATAACATCAGTGAATATAGATAATATACCAAGCGCAACACCCAAAATGGTGAATAGGGCATAGTGATCGCTATAACATTCGCCTTCTTTTATTTCGCTTAGGCCAAAGAACTGGCCAAACAAAACAGCGATTATGCTTCCGTTGAATAGCTTTGCCACAGAGCGATTTATAACAATAAATACAACGCCTGCTATAACCGCACCAATCGCCCCGGTAAACATAATATCCCGAGGGCCGTTTGTTATTAGCGTTGCAATGATATTAATTCCGCCAAGGATAAACAGCATAATCCCATATGACCGCAGGCTTATATACAATAAATTTCTCGCTGCCTTTGCTGGGTATGAAATGATTGCACTGTTGCTGACAAAGACATTCAGCCGAGAACTCAATCGTTTTATCACGCTTAATAATGAATTAACAGAACGCCCAAGGACGCCGTTCTCAAACGATTGCTCCAGCCCAAACTCCTTAAAAAACAACCTTTCCATAAAACTTCCCCTCCAAATTCTCATGCAAAACGCAAAGAATTTGTTGGATAAAACGCATAGCAAGCTATGCGAATAAAAGAGCAAAAATCTTTCCCTAAGTAATCTTAAAAAGGAAAGAATTGCACTGTTGTCTGACATTGTATCCCTCCTTTTTTACTTAACAAGCCTTCTGTAAACATCCTCAATGCCTTTTACCATCGCTTCGGATGTAAACCTTTCATTAAAAATGTTTTTTGATCCATCGGATAGCTTGTCATACAGTTCTTTATCACTGTAAATCCTTAAAATGCCTTCCGCAAGAGCGCTCTCATTGCACTTTGGGACGACAAGCCCATTCTCTCCGTCTGCTATTACATACGGATTTCCGCCGAAATCGCTTACTAGCGCCGGCTTTCCAAGGCTCATCCCCTCCAGAAGAGATATGCTGGTTGCCTCTGTTCCGTATGAGGCATTAAGCTGTAGATGCATGATGTTTTCTATTTCATGAATTTCTTTAATAAAGCCTGTAAATATAACGTTTTTTACGCCGAGTTCCGCCGCTGTTTTTTTAAGCTCGGCTTCTATCCCGCCTGTCCCGGCTATTAGGATTTTTATATTTTCGTGCTGTTCCAACAGCTTTGCAGCCCGAAGCACATATTCATGCCCTTTAACGCTTTCCAACCTAGCTATTATTGCGCATATAAAATCTGTTTTCTGCAAGCCATATTTTTTTAAGACTGTTTCCTTCTCCATTTCGCTTAGAGCGCAAACCTCATCGACGCCGTTAAATACTACGGTAACTTTTTTCGGGTTTGTTCCTGTTTCAACAACATTTTCCATAGCTGCTGGAGATACGGCTATTATAACGTCGGAGAATGTGTTATTTAAAAAGCCACTTATTTGTTTTAAGGGGAAGCTTTTTTTGGCTTTTGATTGGTCGAAAACGCTATGCCTCGTATGCACGATTTTACATTTGCCATACATTCTTGCCGCTATTCTTGCGGATAAAGAGGCATGTGTGTGGACGATATCCGGTTTAAACCTTTTAAACACATCGAAAAACAGTTTTATGGCTCCGATGGAAAAAGATTTCTCCCCGATTCTCTCCAATTCAATATATTTTATACCAAGATTTTCAAGCTCTGGCACAAGCAACGATTCTTTAGGAATTATCACTAAATGTTCAAACTCCGTCTTTGATGCCAGTTTTAAAAACCCCAGCAGCATTTTGCCGGCTCCGCCGATATTGCTGTCAGAAATAACGTTTATGACTTTTTTCAAACAAACCAAACCTCCCAAACACCTGCGGCACAAATAAATCCTTTATACTTAGATGACGGCTTTTGCCGCTTTTGCTTACGTTTGTCATTTAATTCTTAACCCAAAGCTCATTAAATCAGCATTTGCTAAAAAGATTATGATGTTTCTCGATTGCATAACATTATGTAGTATACCAAAATACAGCAAATAATACAATCAAAATGCGCTTTATTTTCCATTTTGTTTCACGTGAAACATTTTATCACGTTTGCATTTTAAAAATGTTATGTTATAATAATGTAATACTAATTCCGCTATAAAAAATAGAAATCAAGCGTAATCCGAAATGCTGAATGACCAGCGTTTTTTGTGGTTTCCCAAAAAAACGCAAAGAGTGAAGCGTTTATGAAGGATAGCTTTATTTCTATGTCTTTAATGGAATTAGTATAAACATAGAAACGTTTTAAAAAGCTAAAAATGGCTGGTGAATCCAAAAATGGGACGAATAATTGCAATTGCAAATCAAAAGGGCGGCGTTGGTAAAACAACAACAAATGTTAATTTATCCGCTTGCCTTGCTCAGGCCGGAAAAAAGGTTTTGACCGTCGATATAGACCCCCAGGGCAACACGTCGAGCGGGCTTGGTATTGATAAAAACAATACACCAAAGACTGTTTATGATGTCTTGCTGGGGCAGTGCTATTTGCAGGAGGCTCTTAACAAAACATGCGTTGAAAATCTCGATATCCTTCCTTCAAATGTTCAGCTTGCGGGGGCAGAAATTGAGCTTATTGCCATCGAAAACAGAGAATACTTATTGAAGAACATACTGAATGATGTCAAATATCTTTATGACTTTATTATTATAGACTGCCCTCCGTCTCTGAGTTTATTGACTATAAATGCTTTGACTGCGGCGGATTCTATTCTTGTTCCGATCCAATGCGAATATTATGCGCTGGAAGGTCTTTCGCAATTGCTACATACGGTTGAACTTGTGCAAAAAAGGTTGAATCCAAAATTAATTATAGAAGGCGTAGTATTCACGATGTATGACGCTAGGACGAATTTATCAATGCAAGTCGTTGAAGAGGTTAAAAAGCATTTGGGCAAGTCTGTTTATAGAAGCATTATTCCTAGAAACGTCCGTCTTAGCGAAGCTCCCAGCCATGGGCTTCCTATTACAATGTATGATGAAAAGTCAAAGGGCGCCGAAAGCTATATGCTTCTTGCGGAAGAAGTTATAGAAAGGGGGACGAGTATATGGCAGGTATAAAAAAAGGCCTTGGAAAAGGTCTGGATGTGTTTTTTGATAAAGGTGCGCCGGAAACAGTTGTGGATGACAATAGCTCTATCCTTATGGTTGATATTAATAAAGTTGAACCGAATAGGGAACAGCCGAGAAAATATTTTGATGAAGAGGCTCTAAATGAGTTATCTAATTCCTTAAAAGAGTTCGGCATTATCCAGCCAATAATTGTCAAGAAAGAAGATGGATATTATTCTATAATAGCGGGGGAACGGCGCTGGCGGGCTGCAAGGATGGCAAGGCTTGCAGAAATCCCTGTTATTGTAAAGGAATACACTGATTTAGAGATTTTAGAGGTTGCGCTCATAGAAAACGTTCAGCGATCTGATTTAAATCCGATAGAGCAGGCTGTTTGTTACAAGCGTTTGCAGGATGAATATAACTTGACACAGGATGAAATCGCTAGGAAGGTTAGTAAGGATCGTTCCACTATCGCGAATTCTCTTAGATTGCTTAATTTGGACAAGCGTGTTCAAAATTTTATTATAGAGAACCGTCTTACTACTGGGCATTGCCGTGCGCTTCTTTCTATCTCTGATTTGGATCTGCAGTTTGAGCTAGCAGAAAAAATAATTGAGGAAAATCTTAGCGTTCGGAGTGTCGAAGCTTTGGTTAAATCTATTTTAAATCCAGAGCCAAAAGCCGAGAAGAAAAAGGAATCTAAGCCTCAGGATAGCCATCTTTATAAATCAATTGAAAACGATTTGAAATCTATATTCGGAACAAAGGTTACGATAAGAAACGGAAAGAATAAAGGGAAAATCGAGATAGAATACTTTAGCAATGAGGATCTGGACAGGCTGTTGCTTTTGATCAGAAATATTGAAAACAACTAGAGTTAATAAAAATGTTTCACGTGAAACAATGCGATGCACAATTTTTTGGATTTGTTCCACGTGAAACATAATTGTTTATTATTTCGTAGCCATAGCCCGAATATGCTCAATAGCTTTTCGGACAGGCGGAATAGAAACGATAACAATTGTTATAATAATTTCGGGCAAGATATAGCTTCCATTATATAACAAAGAATATACGAAAACATTCATGCCTTCAGGGGCGTATATTCCAAAAAACAAGACGCCTGATAGGAAAACTGCAACGAATCTTCCAACTGTGCCGGCGATATATCCGATATAAAAACCGCCTTTTACTTTTGAAAAAAATCCGGATAAGCCCAACAAGCCAAAACCGAAAAGATAATCCAAAACTACTTGGAAAGGCGCATAAACCTCTGGCTTTATAGCAAGGCGCAAAAGCCCGAATGTTATTCCGGCCAGAATACCGCTTGCAGGCCCAAACATATAACCCACAATTGTTATGAAAAACATGCTGCAAAGCGTTATGGACCCACCTTGTGGCATGTCATAAACTTTGACAAAGGATAGTATAACAGCAAGAGAAATGCTTATAGCCATAAAAGTTAAAGATTTTATGGAAAACTGTTTCATCCTATAAAGATTTCCGATTATTATAAGAAAAATCAAAAACCCCACAGTCATGACAACGGTTTGGCCAAGTGATGATGAAAAAAATTCGTTAAACTGCTCGACAGTCATAAAAAAACCTCCCTAGAAAAATAATTAAGGAAGGAAAGCACTTCAAAACGCTTCCCTCCGCCGGAATTACCCGGATCAGGTGCTAAGGGTATATCTCAGTCGAAAACGACACCCCCGCGTAATAAAAATATTAAATTGTGCACAACAACAATAATAGAGCAGACAGACCAAAATGTCAACATGCGGGGAGAAAAATTTATAAATAAGGAGAATAAAAATGAAATACAAAGCTATTTTTATAGATGCGGACAACACTTTGCTAAATAAGGATTATGAAATCAGCCCGGAGAACAAAAAGAGCGTTTTGCTTGCCCATGAAATGGGCGTTCATATAACGATTTGCTCCGGGCGTTCGTATCTTAATTTGATTCATTTGGTTGAAGAATTGGGCATAAAATCAGACGATACTTATTTGTCTTCATTCAACGGCGGCATTATTTGCAAAGGTAGTAACTTTGATATAATTCGTAAGGAGTATTTAGAAAAAGAGGTTGCGCTGTCTATAATAGAACAGCTTCGTCAGTTCGACGTTAATGTGATCGCTTATAATGACCCCGGATATACCGTTATTGAACGCGAAAATAAACATACGCAAAGATATTATTCAGTAACAAAAATGCCACACAAAATCATTAAAAGCTTTGCCGAAGAATTAGCTCCGGAAATACCAAAGCTTATTGCTTTCGGATATTATGAAGAGCTTGAAAAAGTAAAAAACTATTTAGGCAACGGTCTGCTTGATGATAGGGCGACGATGTTTTCCTCCGCAAACACGTTATTAGAGTTCACAAACAAAAACGCTACAAAAGGCGCAGCGGTGGAATACTTGTCCGGCCTTATGGGTATAGATTTATCAGAAACGATTGCAATTGGAGATAATCAAAACGATATAAGCATGATGCAAACTGCGGGCCTTGGCATAGCTGTTGCTAATGCGAGGGATTATGTTAAAGCCTATGCCGACTATGTTACAACAGCAACAAATAACGAAGGCGCTGTTGCAGAGGTTATAAACAAGTTTATATTGGCTTAAATCAGTTTTTTATCGGAAAAGAAGTTGTATAGAGTTTCATATCCTTGTTGAGCATCAAGCCCCAATGTCATGTTCTCCATAGGGCATAAGCCTGTATTGTCCCGATTTTTGATAAAAGGGACTTTTTTTCCATAGGAATACGTGATTCCGCTCTCATCGAACAATTCGATTGCGGTTTCGCTCATCAAAGCGCCGTAACACTCTGCTGCACCGCTGTGTACCAATATAGCTGCTGCTGCTCTTCCGATAACCTTATCCGCGATATATGCTCCGGGCAGTGATTTTCCGTCTAATATTACGAGCCGCATGAGGGGCTTTATGCCGCTCTCGTCAGAAGTAATAACTTGACCATCTTTGGTCATAACAACGCATGTGTGGTTGCCTTCGATGAGTATTTTTTTTATAGTTTCAATGTTATTAGCCATTTATTATGTCTCCTTTTTTTATATTAGGATTAGTATAGGTAAATGGGCTGAAAAAGTCAATATATAAAGGGATTTCGCAATTGATTTAATCGTTCAGGTTTGGAAGATTAGAAGAGCGGCAATGCCAATTAAAAGTTAAAGGAGCATTTAAAATGCCAAAGCTTAAAACAGCCTTTATGTGTTCAGAATGTGGTTATGAAACGCCAAAATGGATGGGGCGCTGTCCATCATGCGGCGCATATAATTGTATGAACGAGGAAATTGTTGAAAAGGCAAAGGAAACTGTGACACCATTAAAAACTGTTGATATAACAACACTTGAAGGCATAAAAACGACGCCGGAAATCAGAGTTCGCACAAATATAACCGAATTGGACAGGGTTTTAAGCGGAGGGCTTGTGGAAGGCTCGCTAACGCTTATCGGCGGTGAACCTGGTATCGGTAAATCGACTTTGCTGCTTCAGCTATGCAAAAATATATGCGAAACCGAAAAAACTGTTTTATACGTTTCCGGTGAAGAATCTGTTAAGCAAATAAAAATGCGTGCAGAACGCCTGGGGGTTGATACAAAAAATCTTTATTTGCTTGCAGAAACTAGCTTGAATGCAGTGGAGGGAGCAATCGCTTCTGTAAACCCCAGTTTACTTGTCATCGATTCAATACAAACGATGTACATAAGTGAGCTGCAAAGCGCCCCCGGCAGTGTCACACAGGTTCGGGAAAGCACGGCCGTTCTTATGCGGCTTTCCAAGGGGCGGGGGATTACTACTATTATAGTCGGGCATGTAACAAAAGAGGGCGCAATAGCAGGGCCGCGAATACTGGAACATATGGTCGATACTGTTTTATATTTTGAAGGTGAGCGCCGCGCAAGCTCACGTATTATACGTGCAGTGAAAAACAGATTTGGTGCTACGGATGAAATAGGCGTGTTTGAGATGCAGGAAAAAGGCCT
>CAYVCG010000020.1:15889-31291 GCA_964449985.1 uncultured Defluviitaleaceae bacterium | reverse complement strand
TTAGTCGGCTTATTGCTCGAACCGTTTGATAATTTACCGCCCAAAAATCCTGATAATACTGATTGAAGATCGACTCCTGTAGATTCTTTTAATCCGTCTGTTACTTGAACGACAGTTCCCATAATGTCTTTCATTAACTTTGCAGAGTTGCCATCGCCATACATAGTTATCTTTTCGACCTTAGACAACGGCTCAGCAGCATTCTTTACAACATCCGGCAATGCTTTAAAATACATTTCCATAATAGCAGCATTACCCATTTTTAGCATAGCCTCAGCCTTTTTATCAATACCTTCTGCTTCTGCAAGCGCTTTTGCTTTAATCGCTTCTGCTTCGGCACTTCCTACTTCTGCAATAGCTTGAGCTTTTTGGCGCGCAACATAAAGATCTGCATCCGCTTTAGCTTTTTCGGCTTCTGCTTCTTTACCAATGAGATAGAGCTTTGCATCAGCCTGTTTTTGTTTCTCTATTAGCTCTGCTTCGGCGTTCTTTTCTCTTTCATATTTATCGGCATCCGCCTTGCGTTTAACGGTAGCTTCCAGAGTTTTCTCCATAACTAACGCTTCTTTTTCTTTCAGCTCAATTTCTTTTTCCTGCTTGGCAATGTTGGCTTCGGCAGTGCTGATTTCGATGGTTTTACGTTGGGCTTCCTCCTGGATTTTATATGCCGCATCTGCTTCGGCTTGCTTTATATCAGCTTCTCGTTTCAGTTCCGCTTTTTTTATAGCAAGCTCGTTGTTTTTTCGTGCAATCTCGGTATCTGCATCAACTCTGGAATCATTGGCTTCGCGCTGGGCTCTTGCTTGCGCCATAGCAATATCTTTCTCGCTTTCTGCTCTTGAAATAGCAGCAGTCTTCTGTATACGAACAATATTATCAACACCAAGATTTTCAATAACTTTACCGCTATCAACAAAATTTTGCACGTTAAAGCTTACTATGTCAAGACCCATAGACGCCAGATCCGGTTCTGCATTTTGTTTTACAAACTCTGCGAACTTTTGCCGATCTGTGACCATTTCTTCAAGTCTCATCTTTCCGACAATTTCGCGCATATTACCTTCCAAAACCTCTCTTGCAACCCTTGCTATGTATTCTACAGGTTGATTTAAAAAGTTTTGGGAAGCCAGAGTAAGTCTTTCTGGAGTGTCGCTGATTTTTACGTTAACTGCGGCATCAACAACAATATTGATATAGTCAGCAGTGGGCACAGCAGACGATGTTTTAACATCGATTGGAATAAGACGCAGGCTTAGTTCATCTTTTTTTTCAAAAAAAGGTATTTTAACGCCGGCTTTTCCTATAAGCACCTTAGGCTTTTTTCTTATTCCCGAAATAATAAATGCTGTATCGGGAGACGCCTTAACATAACCACTTGCAATAATAATAACAATTACAATAACAATGGCTATCGGTATACCATAC
This sequence comes from uncultured Defluviitaleaceae bacterium, assembly GCA_964449985.1. GTDB lineage: Bacteria > Bacillota > Clostridia > Lachnospirales > WRAX01 > CAYVCG01. Next base: position 29,866 of record CAYVCG010000020.1, on the reverse strand, counting down.
TGTAGATATTCTAACATTTGCCCATCTCCTTATCGTTTTTAATTATAACAGCCCTAATTATATCCCTAATTCTATTCAAGTACAAGTCTTGTTTTAATAAACAACTATCGTTATTTGGAAAAAACTATGATACAATATATCTTGACACATACTATATGACATACAGGAGGAGTTTATGAAAAAAGCATTTATATTTTTTAAGGACATTCTATTTTACATAATTCTTATTTTTTATATTTTTATATTAGCTGAAATCTTGCTATTTAAGTATGTATCCCCTCTTGATATATTTAGTGATAATAGGATGTTTACAAGGTCGTTAAACCTAATACCGCTTACATTAACGCTGGAATATTTTTTCGGTTCCTTCTCTTTGAAAGTTGCTTTAATGAATGTAGCAGGTAACATAGCTATATTTATACCTATGGGTATATATTTGAATTTATTCAAAAAAAACAAAAGCATGATTCAAAGCGTTGGAATAGTGCTTCTTATCAGTTTGTGTGTAGAAATAACTCAATATGTTTTTCAAATCGGCGGAAGCGATATAGATGATATTATTTTAAACACTCTGGGCGGGTTTATTGGTATACTAATATTCAGGATAATCACCTCGTTTTTCAAGGATGAAGCCAAAGCAAAAATGGCAATAACAACCGGCTCTTGCATATTAGGAACGCTATGCCTTTTTCTTATACTCACTTATTATCCTCAAATGCTTATGATTGAGAGAAAACCTGAATTTATTATTGCGGGAAAAGAGTTTGCTGTGGATGACAGTAATCCCGACGTAATCGGGAAGTTCATCAGTTTTAATAACGGTATATTAACAGTACGAAATGGAACTGGCATGAGTATAGCCCAAAATCAATATGGTGATGTAGAAGTGTCTGTTGAAGTTGATAAGGATACTAAAATAGCAAAAAAGGCTATTGATTATCACTACGGACCAAATGAAATATTGATTACTTATGAAAACTTTGCCTATGAAGAATTTGAATCTTTAGGAAATGACGATGCCGTAGGTTTTAATATTATTATTGAAGAAGGCAAACTAAAAGCAAAAAATATATGTGTGTTTTATAAAGAATATATCAATGATTAAAAAACAATTGAAACCTCCAACAATGCATGTTATACTTAAATCAACACATAAGTAAACCCTAAATTTGGTTTGTCATATCTGCGTCGTAAGGTGCTGTCCTTTCGATAAAGAATGACTGCCGATTTTTATAATTCTGACGCCAAAGAGCTTTCTGAGGTGAAAGGGCTAGTAAATATTTATGGATATATTGCGCCCTTTTTGGGTGCTTTTTTATTTTGTTTAGGAGGAATTATTATGAACCGAGTTGCTTTGATTGGGATTATTATTGAAGACAAATCTTCTATTGAGAATCTAAACGCCCTTCTTTATCAATATAGAGAATATATTATCGGGCGAATGGGCCTTCCTTATGGAAAAAGAAATATCAATATTATTAGCGTTGCAATTGATGCACCGCAGGATACAATCAGCAGCCTATCAGGAAAGCTGGGAATGCTGCCCGGTGTTAGTTCCAAAACAGTATACGCAAAACTATCTGAAGAGGCAGGAAAATAATGAAACAATTGATTGATAAACTTGCTAAAAACCATGCGCTGGATAAAGAAGAATATATAAGGCTTATTGAAAACAGAACTGATGAAATAAAAGAATACCTATTTGCAAAATCATCTGAAACGGCAATAAAGCATTTGGGGAAAAACGTTTATTTTCGTGGTCTTATCGAAGTATCAAATTACTGTAAAAACGACTGCTATTATTGCGGAATAAGGCGGAGCAACTGCAATGCCCAGCGTTATCGCCTTTCAAAGGAACAGATTTTAGATTGCTGCAAAACCGGATATGCTCTTGGCTTTCGGACGTTTGTCCTGCAAGGCGGCGAAGATCCGTATTTAACTGACGAGCGGTTAGTCGGCATTGTTAGTGCAATCAGAAATAATTATTCTGATTGTGCAATTACGCTGTCTCTTGGAGAAAGAAGCCCCGAAAGTTATCGCGCTCTTTTTGATGCAGGGGCGAATCGGTATTTACTACGTCATGAAACAGCAAATACCGAGCATTACAAAAAGCTTCATCCGGCAGAGTTAACACTTTGCAATAGAATGCAGTGTTTAAACAATCTCAAACATATTGGCTATCAGGTCGGATGTGGCTTTATGGTTGGCTCTCCTTTTCAAACTACTGAAAATCTTGCGGAAGATTTGATGTTCATCCAAGGCTTTAGACCCCATATGGTTGGCATCGGCCCTTTCATCCCCCACCATGATACGCCTTTTAAGAATGAACCCGCAGGAGCGCTTGAATTGACATTGTTCATGTTGGCGCTTGTTCGGCTTATGCTGCCCAATGTTTTGCTTCCTGCAACGACTGCGCTTGGCAGTATTGATAACAATGGTCGAGAAAAAGGTATTCTAGTTGGTGCGAATGTTGTTATGCCAAATCTCTCACCGCAGGCTGTTAGAACGAAATATATGCTTTATGATAATAAAGTTTCTATGGGGGCGGAAGCCTCCGAGGGGCTAAATCTGTTACGCAAACGCATTGAGAGCATCGGTTATAAGCTTACGGTTGCTCGTGGCGATTATAAAGACTCATAAAGGAGAAATACATATGTATAATATTCAGTCACCAAATGCACAAGAATTTATTGCGCATGAAGAAATTCTGGAAACCTTACGCTATGCACAGGAAAACAAAAGCAATCTAAAGCTTATTGATGATATTTTAAAAAAGGCCAGAGAGCGCAAAGGGCTAACACATCGCGAGGCAACTGTTTTACTAGAATGTGATATTGTTGAAAAAAATGAGGAGCTTTTCCAAATTGCAAAGCAAATAAAAAATGATTTTTACGGCAACAGAATCGTTCTGTTTGCTCCACTTTATCTTTCAAACTATTGCGTTAACGGATGTGTTTATTGCCCATATCATTCGCGCAATAAAACTATAACCCGAAAAAAACTGACACAAAATGAAATCAAAAAAGAAGTTGCGGCTCTACAAGATATGGGGCACAAACGTCTTGCTATTGAATGCGGAGAACATCCAGAGATAAATCCAATCGAATATGTTTTGGAATCCATCAGAACCATCTACAGCGTAAAACATAAAAATGGCGCAATCAGGCGTGTTAACGTAAACATTGCAGCAACAACTGTTGAAAACTATCGCAAGCTTAAAGATGAGGAAATAGGAACCTATATTTTGTTTCAGGAAACCTATCATAAGGAAACTTATGAGAAGCTGCATCCGACAGGGCCAAAGCATGATTATAATTATCACACAGAAGCAATGGATAGAGCAATGCAGGCAGGAATCGAAGATGTTGGCATCGGGGTTCTTTTCGGTTTGGAGTTATATCGATATGAATTCGCTGCGCTGCTTATGCACGCAGAACATTTAGAGGCAGCTTTTGGCGTTGGCCCGCACACAATCAGTGTTCCACGGATTAAAAAGGCAGACGGTATCAACCCGGATAGCTTTGAAAACGGTATCAGCGACGATATATTTGAAAAGATTGTCGCTTGTATCCGTGTTTCTGTTCCTTATACAGGGATTATTGTTTCCACGCGAGAATCGGCGGCTTGCCGAGAACGCCTTTTGAATGTAGGAGTATCGCAAATCAGCGGAGGTTCTAAAACAAGCGTAGGTGGATATGCAAAGCCAGAGGAAGATAATCATAATTCAGAGCAATTTGATGTCAGTGACGGAAGAACGCTGGACGAAATCGTTCAATGGCTTATGAGCCTGGGCTATATCCCAAGTTTTTGCACGGCCTGCTATAAAGAAGGCAGAACCGGCGACCGTTTTATGAGCTTATGCAAAAGCGGCCAAATACAAAACTGTTGCCATCCAAACGCCCTAATGACATTAAAAGAATATCTTGAAGATTATGCATCAAAAGAAACAAAGGATATTGGAGAAAGGCTCATAGAAAAGGAAAAATGGAATATTCCAAATGAAAAGGTAAAGAAAATTGCATTACAATATCTTGAAGACATTACATCAGGGAAAAGATATTTTAGATTTTAAGGGAGGATACTTATGGGCATGAATGAAACGCCTGCTGCAAACAGAGTACATATAGCTTTTTTCGGCAGGCGAAATGCAGGTAAATCCAGCGTTGTTAATGCAGTAACAGGACAAAACATAGCTATTGTTTCGGATACGCCGGGAACGACCACAGACCCAGTTTATAAGGCCATGGAGCTTTTGCCAATAGGCCCTGTTATGATTGTGGATACCCCTGGGATAGATGATATCGGCGAGCTAGGAGAGTTAAGGGTTAAAAAAGCATACCGTGTGTTGGATAAAACCGATATAGCAGTATTAATTGTGGATGGTGCGGTCGGTCTGACGGAACAAGATAATAGCCTTTTAGATAAATTCCGGGAAAAAAATATCCCTTATATTGTTGTATATAATAAATCAGATTTGCGCGTTGAATCACTCGGCATAAGAGAAAATGAAATCTCAGTCAGTGCTGCAACGGGTGAAAATATCTTTGAGCTAAAAGAATTGATTGCAAAAATTGCGTCCTCCGAACAGCCAAAACCACCGCTAATTGCTGATTTGTTAGAAACAAATGATATTGTGCTGCTCGTTATACCAATCGACAAGGCAGCACCAAAAGGACGGCTTATTCTACCTCAACAGCAGACAATAAGGGATATTCTTGAAGCGGGAGCTATTTCAATTGTTGCTAAAGAAACTGAATTGCAAACCGCTTTAAAATCCCTTGCAAAAAAGCCTAAGATTGTAATAACGGATAGCCAGGTATTTGGTAAGGTTTCCAATGATGTACCAAAAGATATTCTTCTAACATCATTTTCTATCCTCTTTGCAAGGCATAAAGGCAATCTTGCCCTTGCTGTAAAAGGTGTTACGGCTATCAATTCTCTTCAAGACGGCGAAACGGTATTGATATCAGAGGGCTGTACACATCATAGGCAATGCGATGATATAGGAACTGTTAAAATACCGAAATGGATCAGTGAATACACAAAAAAAAGGCTTAACTTTGCCTTTACCTCCGGCACTGAATTTCCTGAAGATCTTTCGGGCTACAAACTAATTGTACACTGCGGTGGATGTATGATTAACGAAAGAGAGATGAAATACCGTATGCAGTGCGCCATAGACCAACATATACCTATGACCAATTATGGTATTCTAATTGCATATATCAATGGTATTTTACGACGTAGTGTAGAAGCTTTTAGCGATGTCGCAAAATTATTGGATTAATATTAATACAGCCCCAAATTGTCACCGAGAGTTGCTTTACAAGTTGACAATTTGGGGCTGTTATGCTATTATTTAGCAATAATATGGGGGTATTAGCGATGTCAACAAAAAGCAATATTTTAAAAATTCTGGAGCAAAACCGAGGGCAAAGCGTTTCCGGAGAATCACTGGCGCAGGAGCTTTATATTTCTCGAAATGCCATCTGGAAAGCAATAAATGAGTTGAGGCAGGATGGGTATGTGATCAAAGCCGTTACTAACAAAGGTTATGTGTTTGAAGCAGAAAATGATATTATATCAGCTGAGGGAATAAAAACATATATAGAAAACAAGCACAAGCTCAGTGACATCTATGTTTATTCATCGCTTACTTCAACAAACACCGAAGCAAAAAGGCTTGCATGCAACGGGGCAAAGGATAAAACAGTGATTATATCCAATGAGCAAACGGCAGGCCGAGGGCGCATGGGTCGGAGCTTTTTCTCACCGTGTGATGCAGGTATTTATATGAGCGTAATACTGCGGCCTGCGCTGAATGTTATTGATAGCGGGCTTGTAACCACTGCGGCATCAGTTGCAGTTTGTAGAGCCATAACAAAACTTTACAATCACCTATCTCCAAAAATAAAATGGGTCAATGATATCCTTTTAGACGGTAAAAAGGTTTGTGGTATACTAACTGAGGCAGGAATGGATTTTGAAAGCGGAACAGTCGAATATGTTATTGTTGGAATCGGGATTAACATTTCTACTAACAACTTTCCGGATGCTTTAAAACCCATTGCAACTACCCTTAAAGGTAGTGAAGTCATACCCCGCAATAGGATTACTGCAAAAATACTTCATGAGCTTTTCTCCATAACCGATAATCTAAATGTATATAATTTTATGGATGAATACAAGCAATATTCGGCAGTGCTTGGCAAAGACATTGAGATTATACACGGAGATATGAGGTCTTTTGGCAAAGCTATAGACATAAATGAAAATGGAGGTCTAGTTGCTCGGTTACACAATGGAACCATCGTTACGCTAACATCTGGTGAAATAAGCATTAGAGGCGATTTTTATGCCCAGCATTAGTCGTTATTAACAATATTCCTTGACTTAACAAGTGTTTTATGTTAACCTCACATAATAGAAAAAGTGTCAAAATATTACGTAAAATAGTGGCTAAAGACTTTTTTTCGGATTTATTTACTAATTTGATAAGAAAGGATAATGTCCTTGTCAACAGCAAATCTTATTTCAGTTATTGTCCCTATTTACAACGTAGAAGAATATTTAGAAAGATGTGTTGACAGCATACTTGCGCAAGATCACAAAGATATTGAGTTAATCCTTGTCGATGATGGCTCGCCAGATCGTTGTGGTGAAATGTGCGATACATATGCCGCTCAGGACAGTCGTGTTACTGTAATTCATCAACAAAACGCTGGTCTGTCTGGTGCGAGAAATTCCGGGCTTCGTATTGCACATGGAGAATTTGTGTTGTTCGTAGATTCGGATGACTATATAGACAGCGATATGTGTAGCACTCTTATTAAAAAAGCTTATGAAACAGGTGCAGATATTGTAGAGTGCAATCTGCACCACACATACCAAAACAGTGAAGATACAGAAATCGTTGAGAAATATTTTGACAAGCACGCGCTGCTATGTATGGGTAGATGTATCGTATGGAACAAGCTTTATCGCCGTTCTATTTTGCTAAAGGCAGATGCTTGGTTTCCATTAGGCTTATATTATGAAGATCTGGAATTTTATGCCAAGCTTATACCACACATAAATCGTTATGAATACGTTGATATAGCGCCATATCATTATGTTCAACGTTCAAATTCTATCAATAATTTCTCTACGACTAAAACCATGCAAATATTTCAAATTCTCAAAAATATTACGGACTATTATAAAGATAACGGATTTTATGCTGAATATGAAGAAGCGTTGGAGTTTTTATATACGCGCATATTGTTGTGTAGCTCTTTTTTACGTATGTGCGGGATAAAAGACGCAGCTCAAAGAAAAACCGCGCTTTTACAGAACTGGAGCACGCTTGTAAATGCTTTTCCAAAATGGAGAAAAAACAGGATTTTAAAGATCCAAAAATCACATCAGGCTATATATATGCGTACAGTTGGCAAAGCAACTTACAGGTTATATTCTCTCATATTCCCAGCCGTGCGTTCAATAAAAAATAAAATAAATCGCGGTATTGGGGTTTACTTATGAATATCAGTATCATCATAGCTATGTATAACGCTGAAAAATACTTGCGCGAATGTTTAGATTCCGTTATTGCCTGTCCTGATTTGGATATTGAATGCATACTCGTTAATGACGGTTCGACTGACGCTACCGGCGACATTTGTAATGAATACGCCAATTGCGACAGCCGTTTTAAAGTAATACATAAATCAAATTCAGGGGTTTCGGATAGTCGTAACGTCGGGCTTGAAAGTGCTACTGGCCGCTATGTCTTTTTTCTTGATTCTGATGACTTTATTAATGAGAAGCAATGGCCGCTTATTCTTTCTCATGCGGAGTCTGCAAAAAATGATTTTGTCGCGTTTGCTTATGAATCATTATATTCATCGGGAAACAAGAAAAAAGAGCTTTATCCGATTGATAAAGCTGCGGCTGGGATAGAAAAAATCCGTTATATTATGTTGGCGACGCCTATGCTAAATACATGTTGGGGAAAGCTGTTTAGGCGAGATATAATTGCAAATCATGGTTTGCGCTTTAAAAAAGGGTTAAAGACATGTGAAGATGCAATTTTTGTAATAGATTTTGTTCAGGCTGCAAATACATTCATGCTTTCTAATGAATGTATTCTTGTATATAGGCTCAATGATAACGGAGCCATGAATACAACAAATGTTTTTAACAAATTAAAGGATTTCAATGAACTTTATTTAAGACGAAACGAGTATCTTTCATCATGTAGTAACGCGGAGTTATACTCAGCCGCATATCGGCAATTTTTTTCCGTGATTACGGATTTATTAATGAGGCAAGCTCATGGCATGGGTTTGTCCGAGCTAAGAGCGTTATATGCGGAAATAAAAAGCAAAGACCCCATTCCTGATATTTTAGCGCATGTCGATAAAAGCAAACTGGCATCAGTATTTAAAAGGCTAGAATTTGACTGGTTTAAACGGGGGCGTTATTTGCTTTTGGCATGTTATTTTAAGTTTAAAAATCTGCTCGCTTGAGCTGTGATTTTAAAAGGATATTTATTATGTATGATGATTATATTGGCGCTCAGCGCCCATTAAACAATGTTGATCTACAACCTACAGATGTGCGGTTTTATCGTAATGACAATCGGCTTATATCGGAAGCTATAGATAGGTTGGTTGTCAAAGTGCATCATCACAAAAGGGAAACCGGTAGAAAATCTATTCTACTTACCAGTTGTGGCTCAGCAAACGGAACGACGACGATCGCTATTAACTTGGCTATAGCTTTATCGCTTTCCGGCTGGAACACTCTTCTTGTAGATCTTGATTTTAGAAAAGGAAATATGTATAAGCATGTCGTGCGCAGTGCGAACAAGGGATTATCCAGCTTTATCTCTTCTTCCGAAGATTTATCAAGCATTACATGTTGCACAAATTATGAAAAGCTACATTTTGTTCCGAGCGGTGGTATGAATAAAAGCGCAGTGCCTCTGTTGTGTTCCGAAAAAATGGGCTTCTTTATGAGAGAGACAAAAAAAATGTATGACTTTGTCATTTATGACTGTCCATCAATAACTGTTGTGCCCGATGCCTCTGTTATATTGCCAGCGGTTGATGGCGTTGCGCTTGTCTGCTCATTGCGAAATACAACTAAAAAACAGTTATCCGATGCCAGATATATTATGGATGACTTGGGAGAGCAATATTATGGGCTTATTGTAAATAATGTTGACGAATGGCAATATAAAAACTTTTATCCACAGCATGACTATTTTGACGAGAAGATTTTGACCAAAAAGCACAGAAAATGGCTTAAACCAAAGCAAACGAAAAGATAGTAAGGGATAGTTAAAATGAAAAATCGAAAAAAGATATTATTCGCATTCATAGCGGTTGTTGCAATTGTTTTATCATTATTTCATAATGCCTTTGCAGCCCAACAAATTGTTCCTGCAAGAATCATTGTTAACGATTGCATTGTCGAAAATGGCGGCCTTATGACCGGTTCAGACGGTAAGGTTTCTTTTATGCTGAAAAACACCAGTACGACTCAATCTGTATACAGCGTCTTGGTGACAGCACAATGGCAAAATATCGCTTCGCCGCCGGCCGAGTTTGGCGGTGTAAATCAAATTTATATAGACGAAATAAAACCATCGGAAATTGATTCTGCTACGTTCAAAATAAAGACTAAAACTGTTGATTTGACTTCGGCAGACAATATAAAGTGCGTCTTGGCGATAAGTTACTATACAAAGGTGTCTGAGCTTGTTCCTGGGCCTCTTGATGAGACCGGGCAACTAACGGGCTTTATATCAGGCAATGCGTTTGATTCGTTCGTGAATACGGTAACAGTCCAGATACCTGTGCGTTCTGAAGAAGGAAAAACAAATGCGCCGGACAGCCCTTTGGAAGAGCAACCGAGCGAAAGCCAATCACTCATATTTGGGTTATTCACAAGCACCGCGCAGGTTATCTATGTCGCGGGATTTTTGGTTTGTTCTTTGTTTACGACCGCATTATTTATAGTTCGCCGAAGAACGAATGATTAAGGAGAAGATGGGCGTATTATGATAGGATTAAGCATAGAAGATATTAAATTTATAATTAACAGATTGTGGCGAAGCCGCATAATTATTCTGTTAATTACGTTGGCAGGAACGCTTGCAGGGTTGGCAATAGCAGAAAGCGTTTCCAATACATACGTATTTAAGGCTACGTCTTCAATCTGCGTAACATACTCAGTTTATCCAGAGCAGCTTACCGGCGGCACTGTGTTAACAAATTATTCTGAGGTTGTCGCAAGTAACCGTGTATGCGAGTATGCCGCAATTAGTCTTGAGGATATTGGGGTCACACCAGATCAGATACAAAATAGTATTTCGGTCACATTAAATAATAATTCTTATGTTATGCAAATAACTGCGAAATCATCAAAATCGGCAAATGCTATGCGTATTGCAAACGCTGTTGCGTATGCTTTTGTTGAGCAAATAACGATGATAACTGGTAATAGCTCAATAAATGTTTTGGATACTGCTAAAACTGTAACACCAATCCCTGGTAATGAACAGCGTAATATTATGCTGGCGGGAACACTCGGGTCGTTCCTTCTTTCGGCAGGTTTTATTATATTTAAAGAGATGTTTTCAAGCAAGGTCAATTCTATATACCAATGTTATGAAAACAAAGGTGAGATACTCACTGCGATACCATATTGCAAAAAAGGATGATAGATATGTCTAAAATATGTTTTGCGGCATCTTCTGGCGGTCATCTTGAAGAAATATCAAACCTGCGGAAATTGTTGCAAGGGCATGATGGTTTCCTTTTTACTGAGAAAAGTGATTTTTCAGTTGCAAGCTTTTGCGAAAAGGCATATTATGTTGATCAAATAAACCGCAAAGAGCTTTTATTTTTATTTAAGTTTTTAAGATTGTTTTTTCAGTCATTTAAAATACTCATTCATGAAAAGCCCGATTGCGTTATATCCACAGGCGCTTTAGCCACCTACCCTATCTCGTTGCTTGCTAAAATCATGGGCAAAAAGTTAATTTATATAGAATCGTTCGCGCGCGTGGATACGCCTTCCCTTACAGGAAAACTTGTATATCCGATAGCTGATCTGTTTATTGTCCAGTGGGAGGATGCAATCAAATTTTTTCCTAAAGCGGTATATGGCGGATGGATATTCTGAAAAGAGGGTTTGTCTTGCGAACAAACAAAACCAATATCCCTGAAACAATATTTTATTTGGCGTTTGCAGTTTTTTTTATAAAATATATATTGGATTGCACAACGTTAATACAAAGGCCCCAACTTCTTGACACTTTTTTGACAGCTATTTTTATCGGCCTTATATTTTTAAAAATAATCTTGCAGCGTTATACGCCGTTACAGTTTTTGACAACGGTTATTATATGTGGTGTTGTTATTTTTTCTTGTTTAGGCGCCCGCATTAACAATATTTATTTGATAGGGTTTTTGTGTATAATCGCCTTCCAAGGCATGCCGTTAGAAAAGGTAATTAAGCTTAGTTGTGTCATGAAGCTAATAACAATCTTTATTCATGTGCCGGCGTATTCTATAATCTACTTTATTAATCCTGCTGCCGTGACGCTATATCACAAAGGTGATATCATACGCCACTCGTTTTTTATTGGCCATGCTAATATGTTTTCTTTTATAGTAGTATGGACGATATTTGAACTTATGTTTTTGTATTATAACAAAATAAAACTTCCTCATTTATTGATAGGATGGGCAGTAAATATTATTTTTTATCTATTTACGAATACAAACAGCGGTTTGATTGTTATGACTGTAGTCACTTTGCTGATATTTTTAGAGAAAACGGGTTCATATAAAATCACACGCTTGCTTACTGTCATTTCAAAATATGGATTTCCTGTATTTTCAGCACTAGTTTACGTTATAATCGTTTCTTATCCTATATTAACCGGATGGCTAAACACTGCTTGGATTTCTTTGGACAAGTTTATGTCGGGGCGCTTGCTTTACGGCGCATATGGGGTCGATGTCCATGGCGTTACGCTTTTGGGAAGATATATAAATTTTCCGGCAAAATCATTTTGGAGCGGTAACTGGCTTGATACCATTTATTTTGACAATGTATATATCCAATATATGATATTGTTTGGTATAGCTAATCTTATTTTAATATCAATTATGCTATTCATTTTTGCAAATAAGATGGAAAACAAGGAAAAGATTTTTATTATAGCATTTATTTTTTATGGTATTATGGAAGCATATGTTACGACGGTTGTATATTGTTTCCCACTTCTCATAATCGGAAAATATATTTATGAAAACGTAGGAAACGCTAAGAATTCCGTCAGAATTGGAGATAGAGATTATGGGTATAAAGTTAAGCGTGATAATCCCGGCATATAATGTTGAAGATTATATTGAGGTTTGTCTTGACAGTATATTGGCTCAGACGTTTGATAATTTTGAAGTAATCATAATTGATGATGGTTCTACGGATTCGACGCCACATATTTGTGACCAATACGTAGGAAAGGATAAACGTATAACAGTTATTCATCAGCCTAACAGAGGCGTTTCCGCTGCAAGGAATCTGGGGATTGAGAAAGCGGTGGGAGAATATATTATATTTTTTGATGCAGATGATTTTGCAGAAAACTATACATTCGAGCAGGTTTGCGCATTTGCTAACGAAAACAAGGCAGATGCAGTAATATATGGATATCATAGATATAAAGATGGGAATGTTACGCAGACATGTCCGCCAATCTTTGATGAAGGGATATATGAAGGCAATAAGATTATTTCTGATTTGCTATCCCGCTTTGTTGGTATCTCGTTTGATGGAATCAATCGCTGGCTACATGGCGAATCAGATGGATTTTATGTTGAAAACCCGGCTCTTTGGCGGATATTGGTTAGCAGGCAAATCATTGAGGATAATCATCTCCGATTTAATGAGCAACTAAAGGTAGGTGAAGACACCGTATTTATTTCCGATTATCTTAGCTGTTCCAAGCGTTGTTATGTCACCAGCAAATGTTTTTATTATCTCGTGCTTAGAGAATCCTCAACCATTTCGCGATACGAGAAAAATGCATTAGCTAAACTGGATGGAAAAGAAAAGCTGCTTGATGCGCGGTATGAACTGACTGATAGGATAAAATCACGTAAAGGAGCTGACATTAAGGAATACTGGTTGGGCACGGTAGTTATGTCCTGCGTTGAACTTGCTTTTTTACTATCGCGTAAGATGGAAGGCCTTGGATTTGGAAAACGGTATAAGTTGTATCTAAAGTACGCCTTACGTGATGAGGTAAGGACAGCAGTTAAAGAATTTCCTCTTAAAAAGAAATTCGGAATAAAATCAATACCTTTTTTGATGCTTAAATGGGGATTGCATTTCATTTTGTTTATGTGTACAACCGTGCTGAATGCGGTAAATTATCAATTTGTGAGGGGATAACCTTATGAGGATTGCGTTTCTCAATTTGTGTCATTGCGATCCGGCAATAGTCGCCAGGGTTGCAAAGCGGCTGACAGCGGATGAGGATTTTGATATGTATATACATATTGATCTTAAAACCGATGATGCTCCTTTTAGAGATGCTCTTAAAGGAATCCCAAGGGTTTTTATTTGCGAGAACAGGCAAAAGGTTTATTGGGGCGGTTTCAATGCAATAAAAGCGACGATAACAATGCTTAAAGAGGCATTGCAATCTGAGAGGAATTACGACTATTTTGTAGTATTGCAAAATCTTGATTATACCCTAAAATCAAATCTTTATATCAAAAATTTTTTTATTAAGCGAAATGGCACTGAATTTATACGAGCCTGCAAAATCGCAGGAACACGGGATTGGCATTATGCACGCAAATACAAGATATTTAATAAAAGGGATGATGATTTTTATCTTTCTAAGCATAGCGCAACAAGAATGTATTTGCACTATACAAAGATGTTGCTTAAAAGCCTGCCGACTTTGTTTTC